>JACDHS010000041.1 GCA_013820875.1 Verrucomicrobiota bacterium
GAGGCTGAATGTCACTGCGTCGGTATCCGTTGCGCTCGCCGTGAAGGTCAGCGTGCTGCCGGTCTTCATTGTGAACTCAACCAAACCAGTGTCTTCGTCGCTGTTCAGCGTTGGAATAACTCCCACAACCTGGAAGTTATCAACATAAACAGTGTAAACGCCTGTCCCGCCTTCACCCTTGAGGATGAGGTGTTCCAAAACCTGCTGGCCTGCTGCGAGCACGCTGTTACCGGTCAAGGTTTGGCATGGTTCATTCGGCAGGTCGAATTCAAGCGTGGTCCAGGTGCCGGCGCTAACTGTGCGGGTAGGCACTGGTGTTGTGCCGACTTTGCTGCCTACACCGACGTATTCGATCGCACCGCTGATGCCGCCGTTGGCGCCGTTTTCAGCCGAGGTGCCGGTTTCGCGGATACCGACGCCCACCTTCAGAGTCTTGGTGGTGTAGATATCGAACTTCAACCGCGCACTGGCGTTGATGGTCGTATTCGGCAGGAAGGCCGTGTCGGTGGTGGTCAGACGCAACCAGTAATTGCTGGTGCCGGTCTTGAAGGACCATTCGGCACGGAGCACTTTGCTGCCCGCGTTTGCGTTTCCAGCCGGGAACGAGGTCGTCACGGTGGTGTAGTTTGTCACACCCATGTCGAGGAAGTTCGTGGTCGTGCTGGAGAACGATGGTTTGCGGAACATCACCTGTTCGTTCGGCGTTCCATTGGTGAAGCTTTCATAGTTCACCACTGCTTCAGTGATACGCGCTGAACCGAGGTTCAACACCGGAGCGGTGTTGGCTGGCGTCACGATCACTTTGAATGATTCGTCAGTGAAGAGCACTGGTGAACCATTGTCTTGCACGCGGACCGTGAAGGTGTTGGTGCTGCTGCCAGAAGACGGCGCAGTCCAACTGATTACACCACTGCTGTTGATTGTCGCGCCGGTCGGCTTGACAATAAGCGAGAAGCTCAAGATATCGCCCGGGTTATCGTCGTCACCTGCATCCACATCCCAGCTCAAGACTTCGCCATTGCCGAGATATATCTCTTCGTCCGGCATATTGCCGAAGTAAGGTGCTGTATTCACTTTGTTCACGATGATAGTGACGTTCTTCGAATTGCTCAAAGCAGGTGAGCCATTATCGGTCACACGAATGCTAACGACGTTTGTGCTCGGGCTCTGTTCAGGCGTAGGAGTCCAGGTAAACACACCTGTGATTGCATCGATCTCAGCGTTTGTCGGAGCGCCAGCATTGAGGCTGAAGCTCAGATCCTGCAGAGCACCACCCGCCAGGCGATCCGCATCGGTTGCGGTGCACTGGAATGTGATTGCGGCTCCAGTATCAACGACGAACGTGCTGCTGGTTTCGACGACTTCAAAGTCATCGAAGTAAACGTTGTAAGCGCCCATGCCGCCGTTCGGCACAATAGCGATTTGTTCGATGGTCCCTTTGCCACTGGCCAGAATACCATCGCCACTCACAAAGCTGGCGCATGGTTCGGACGGCAAATTGAACTCGAGCGTCGTCCAGGATCCTGCCGCGATGGTGCGGGTTGGAATTGGACAACCGTTAGCTTGCTTACCCGAAACACCGACATACTCAACTGGACCGGCAACACCACCGTTGAAACCGATTGGAGCATTGATACCGGTTTCACGCACAGCGAGTGCGAGTTTGATGGATTTGTCAGTATAAACCTTGAAGCGCAATTTCGAATTCAAGCTGATCGTTGGATTCGGAACAAACGCATGGTTTGTGTTCAAGGTGTAGGTGGTCAGACGCAGCCATGGATTGACCGTGCCAGTCTTGAAGCTGAACGTCGTGCGAAGAGCTTTGTGGCTGGTGTTGTCATCGGGCAGCGGGAAATTCGGCGAGGTCACCAGAACACTGCTGTTCGGAGTGGCATCGAGAAACGCGCTTGATGTCGATGAATAGAGCGGGTGACGGAACAACACCACGCCGTTTGGTTCATCATCTGTGTCGTCGAAACGAGCGATGGTGTTAACTTTGGTCGATGTGGTTGGGGTCGTGAGGACAGGAGCCACATTAACTTCATTGACCGTCACGTTGAATGTCCGGCTGGCGTTCAATGAAGGAACACCGTTATCGGCTGCCCGGACAGTCACTTGAACGACGTCAGGACCTTGCAGTTCGGTCGGAGTCCAGCTAATGGCACCACTCGAAGGGTTGATCGTCATCCCGGAGGGAGCATTCAACAGGCTGTAGGTGATGGTGTTCGCAGGAATGTCTGAATCGGTCGCGACCGCAGTCACGTTCAGAGCAGTGAGTTCATTAATCGTCTGGTTGGCAATCACAGCCAGAACCGGTGCGGCATTCACTTCGTTAACTGTTACCGTGATGGTTTGCTGCGCATTGCTGCTTGGAGAACCATTGTCGGTTACACGAACGGTGATCGGATAGCTTCCCGGTCCTTGTGCTTCTGTCGGAGTCCAGCTAAAGGCGCCCGATGTGCTGATGCTGGCTCCTGCAGGAGCGCCAGACAACAAGCTGAAGGTCAACGTTTGACCTGCATTCGCGTCAGTTGCGGTGGCAGTGAAGCTCAAGTTGCTGAGTTCGTTCACTGTTTTGTTGCCAATTGTTGCGAGGACCGGAGCTGCATTGCCGGTTCCTGTGACAGTCACGGTGATCGTCTCGGAATCAAGTGCGCCCAACTCATCCGTTACGCGAACGGTAAAGGTATGTGCGCCAACCTGTCCCGTGGTAGGAGTCCAGGAAAACTTACCGTTACGATAACCGATCGATGCGCCAGAAGGAGCTCCAACCAGTGTGAAGAATTTTTTGTTGGAGACAACGACCTGAAAATCATCAAACCAAACAGTGTAGGCGCCCGTGCCACCTTCACCCTTGATGATGACGTGTTCCAATACGCCTTTAACACTGGTTTGCGGAACGACGCCATCGCCAGTGAACCCGGCTTGCGGTTCGAATGGGATGTTAAAGTTAAGAGTAGTCGCAGTCGTGGCAGCAACCAGTTTGTTGGGAATCGGAGCGCCGCTCACGACGTTCGTGACGCCAACCCATTCGATAGCCCCGGTGGTGCCGCCGTTGGCACCATAAGCTGCAGTGGTGCCCGTTTCACGAACACCCAAACCGATTTTTACGGCTTTGTTCGCGTAAACCTTGAATTGGACGCGCTGATCCAAAGCGATCGTTGGATTTGGATTGGTCGCGGTATTGAAGGTGTTCAAGCGGATCCAATAATTGGCTACGCCAGTCTTGAAGGTCCAGCCAGCCAGAATGCTCTTGTTACCAGCGCCCCAGGCAGTTGGCCCGTTGCTCACAACACGAGTATAATTTGTAGCCGTCGTTAAGAATGCACTAGTGGTAGCAGAGTTCGATGGACGCCTGAACAACACGGTTTCATTCGGTGTGTTGTGTCCGAAACTGGTGAAGTTCTGCCATGTTGTCGTCGTCGTGGTAGCGTTCGGATCGGTGGCCGTGGCTGTAAAGGCCAGAGAAGATCCAGCAGCCACAGTCTTGTTGCCAATCGCTCCTAATACTGGAGGCGCATTTGGGGTGGCCCGACTCACAACAGGCGTATAGGTCGAGTTGCCGTTCGCATTGTAGGAACGAACACGATAGTAATAGGTCGTCGTCGCAGACAGACCGGTGTTTTGATAACTGGCAACACCAGCGGCCGTGGTTGCGATCTGGGTGAATGGACCTGCGGCAGCAGTGCCTCGTTCTATTTTGAAACCAGTTTCAGCACTGGAATTGTCGGTCCATGCCAACTGCAGTTTATTCCAGTTGGTGGTACCCGAAACTATGTTCACCGTCAGATTACTCGGGGCGTGCGGTGCTGTGGTGGTGCTCGCAGTGTTGGAGTTTCCGGAGTTGCCGGCGGAGTTGTAGGAAGCCACGCGGTAGTAATAGAGCCGGTTTCCAGCGAGACCGGTGTTATTGTAGGTCTTCACATTGACTCCGACGCTTGCGATTTGCGTGTAGGTCGAATTGTCGGTGGAACGGAAGATACGAAACCCATCTTCGTTTCCAGAGTTGTCAGCCCAGGAGAGATTGATCTGCACATCAGACGCAGTGGTCGCAGTCAATCCGCTGGGAGCGGTTGGGATGGTTTGTTTAGTTGTTGTATTGGCGGTGTTGGAGTAAGACGAGTTGCCGGCGGCGTTGTAGGCGCGAACGCGGTAATAGTATCTCGTGCCTGCAGCCAGGCCGGTTGAAGAATAAGTCTTAACATTGGCTCCAACCGTGGCGATTTGAGAGAAGCCGCTGCCCGAAGAGAGGGAGCGTTCGATCTTAAATCCGGTTTCGATTCCTGAGTTGTCTGTCCACGCCAAATTGATCTGGGTGGTGGTGGCAGCGGTGGCAGTCAATCCGCTCGGGGCGGATGGAGTTGAACTCGTGCCGTTTTTCTTGTTCATCACGCCAGTGCGGATGGAGCCAAGCTGGTTGATAATGATCGTTCCAGGACAGGCGGTGGCTTTTACTTTGTAGTGACCATCCAGGTAGCCGACCGTGTTGCCGTTGTAGGTGCCGGAACCATTAGCCGACCACGCAGAGGGCATTCTCCAGGCAATGACCGCTTCGAGAGCATTCTTTTGCGCGCTGGTGAGGGCGTTGTTCCTTGGTGAGTGGAAGTAGCCCATGGCCGTGAAACCGAAGCTGTTGAAATTATTAGCGTCGTGAGCGCCGCGAGGCAGGCTGCTCATAGAACCTAAACGGCCTTCGAAAGTGTTGCCGAATTTGTCCACCGTAAAGTGATAGCCAATATCGCCCCAGCCATTAACGTTCTGATGGAGGTTCTGAATGCTGCGTTGATACGATTTGGATGATTCGAGTCCAGTGGTGTTGTATTCACTGCCGGCGGTGTGATGGATAATCGCTCGAGTCAGTCCAGACATCTGCGAGGCTGAATTTGAGGATTTGGCGCCCCAACAGGAGCGACTGCATATAGAGGGTTGCGGTCCCTTGGCTGCGATGACATCGGCAGCAAGGAGCAGCACCGTGATTGCGGCACCTGTAAATGCCGCAAATTGTTTGGATTTGATTAGTTTTCTTTTCATTACTCTTTGGGTTTTTGTCGTTAAACAGGCCGAGCGATCGATTCTCCCCGGACAGAGGATTCCGAGGGGGCAGCGGCTTGATTCCTATAGATTAACTGGGATAAAATCCCAGTTGCCAATGTGACTCTATTCAGAAAAAACTGTGATTTTGTTTTTCCTCCCTGGCTTCGGTAAAAATGCGCATATATTAAAAGGTTTGAGCCTTACACTCGTTGTTTTTGCGGCCTGAAGATTTGCGGGAATATTTGGAAATATGCTTTTCCCGAGCGGCTTTTGAATAGTTTGATGCAACGGGCTATTGTTGGTTGAGGGGAACCATGGCATCGGCTAAGGACTATTTATAGCGACATATTTGCGAGCGCGTTCTGTTACGGTAAGCATGGTTGATTCTCCTTTGTTCACGAACGACCATTATCTTTTGCGGACGACAATACCTACGCCAGTTCGGGAGAACTGGACGCCTGCGATATCCGCCGTTCAGAATATTTCTGGATCGTTCCCGACACTGCCGAAAGCAACCTGGGAAAAAGGAAGTGCGCCTACGACCGAATTGTCCTGACCGCCAGCACCGCCAGCAACTACACCGGCCAATGGGGCGTCGACCAAGCCTTCACCGACAAAGCCATCTCCGACCACCTCCCCGTCTGGGCAACTTTCTGGCCCTGATAGAGGGCAGCCAACGGCGCGAGGCGTGTTCTAGGGGGTCCTTCGCTTTGCTGAACTTTAAAAGACATGAATTTTTTTTTTCATTTTTACGAGTGTGTACCCGTTTGCACACATGACTCAAACCCTTCATGGCATCTAACGCGGTTCCGCGTGTTTGGTTCTTCGAGAGTCACACCACACTTTACATTTTTTGGAGCGTGGCTCAGCTTCGTTCATGGATCACAGAACATTCTCCCGGCGAAGTTTTGCTAAAGCAGCTTTGCTGGCATCCGCCGCATGGGCCCTCCCTCGCAACCTGGTGTTTGGTTCGGAGTCGACAGTTTTGCCAGTCGGACACGCGCCGTCTGCGCTGAAATTTGAGCATTTTCCATCGCGAGTTCATGCGTTTATTTTTCGCAATTGGCCGCTGGTTCCAAAGGATCGACTTGCCAAGGTGCTCAATACGACCTCCTCACAGGTGGATAAAATTGCTCGTGAGATGGGATTAAAAGAACAGCCGAAATTGTCGCCAGAAATTGAGAAGCGCTCTTATTTGTCGGTCATCAAACGCAACTGGCATCTTCTGCCGTATGATCAACTGTTGCAGCTTCTAAACTGGCCCGCGGAGGAGCTAAAATTCATTTTGCGCGAGGACGATTTTTTCTTCATCAAGCTCGGCAGTTTGAAACCGAAATGCGAACCGCTCACTTTGAACGCGCCGAAAAGCAGTTGGACGGTTGCTGACTTTCGACAGGCTCACGCGAAGGCTACTTCCTCCAAAGTTCGCAATCCTGAACCGTTGTTTTCTTTCGTGCGTGATTTGTCGGCGTCAGTAAAATCCACCCGCAAGCAAAGCCTGTTTAGTCCTCGTTTTTGCTATTCGTATTTTGCTGTTTACGGAGATCCGTTGCTGGACGACGCCGTGGATCCTTATCCCGACGGATTGCTCGCGCGACTTGCTGAATCCGGTGTGGATGGCGTGTGGCTCCAAGGCCTGCTAAGTCGGATGCATCGGTCTCCCTATGCTCCGCACGAGGCTGAACGAGCTGCCGAACGTCTTAGAAATTTAAACAAACTCGCTGAGCGCGCCCACAAACATGGCATTTCCATTTATCTCTACTTGAACGAACCCCGGGCTCTTCCTGTGGCGAGTTTCGAAAAATTCAGCGAATTGAAAGGTGTGGTTGAAGGTGATTACGCAGCGTTGTGCAGCTCGCGTCCGGAAGTCCAAAACTATCTGCGGACTGCCACTGAACATGTGGCCCGATCGGTCCCGAAGCTTGGCGGATTTTTCACCATCACTGGTTCTGAAAACCTCACTAATTGCTGGTCGCACCACAACGGCCACGCCTGTCCCCGCTGTGGCAAACGGGCTCCGGCTGCGGTCATTGCCGAGGTTAACCGTGTTATTCATGAAGGCATCAAACAGGCCGGAACGTCGGCGCAGCTTTTGGTCTGGGATTGGGGATGGCAGGATGGGTGGGTTCCGGAAATCATCGCGGCCCTGCCGCAGGAATGCTCATTAATGAGCGTCAGCGAGTGGAGCATCCCAATCGAGCGGGGCGGCGTAAAAAACGAGATCGGCGAGTATTCTATTTCGACGATTGGTCCAGGTCCTCGCGCCCAACGTCATTGGGAACTGGCGCGCAAACGGGGATTGAAAACCCTGGCAAAAATCCAGGCTGGAAACACTTGGGAAATCGCGGCTGTTCCTTACATTCCCGCTCTTGAAAACGTAGCCCAACACGCCGCCAACCTGCGCGACTCTGGCGTCAGCGGGCTGATGCTGGGCTGGACTTTGGGCGGCTATCCTTCGCCCAACCTGGAGGTGGTTGCCGAGCTGACGCAGCCAAGCAAAAAACCTACCGTGGATGAAGCCATGGAAGCGGTGGCGCAACGAAGATTCGGAAAACATAGTGCTCATTCAGTGGTTGAGGCATGGAAGATTTTCAGCGCGGCTTTCCGGGAATTTCCCTTCAATGGTCACCTCGTTTACTCAGCACCCTTGCAAACCGGCCCGTCTAATTTGCTGTGGCCACAACCGACCGGTTACACGGCCACAATGGTGGGCATCCCTTATGATGACCTGAATGGGTGGCGCGCGAATTACCCGGCGCCTGTTTTCATAGCGCAGTTCGAAAAAATGGCCAGCGGTTTTGAGCGGGGCATCGAGAGGCTCAAGAGAGCAGCAAAGAAGACGAGGAAAAAAGAATTCAGAAAAAGTCTGGAACGGGAAATCGGCATTGCGGAAGTGGTGCGGCTTCATTATCAGAGCATCGCCAATCAAGCGCGGTTTTACCTGCTTCGGAATGAATATGCTTCATTGAAAACGGACGCGGAAAAGCGAACCGCTAAAGCCGAGCTCGCGCGATTGTTAGAAGCTGAAAAAGCGCTCGCGCTTACATTGCGAAATCTACAACTGGCCGATTCACGGATCGGCTTTGAGGCGTCCAATCACTATTTTTACATTCCCGAGGATCTGGAAGAAAAGGCGATCAACTGCGAGTATTTACTCAAAAGCTGGCTGCCGGATTTGAAGTAATGTCTCTCGTCTAAGAGGTGCAAAAAGAACGGCAACGGTGATTTCGCATTCCGTCGAACGAGCAATGGCAAGTGACTTTGGTCCAAGAGAAAAGCCAGACAAGACCGAAAAGGGGTCGGTTCTTGGTTTTATATCATCCCGGCATCAAATATCTCGTGTCACCATTCAGCCTAACTCAATTTCAACCCTCGCCGGCCATTCACCGAAACCTCAACGCACACTCCAGCCGTTTCTCCTTTTCCTTCCGTTTCAGCAACCCCTCGAAACTCCCGCTGCGATACCCGCATCCGGCGCGCCGATAAATTGTCCCTTCAAACCCGCACTCCAAATTTCTCGCGTGCAACCGGTCCGCCGCGGCCCGATCCGTCGCCTCGTCCCACGGCACCACCCACCACGGTGAGAAAAACCGCTGTATGGGAATTGACGATTACTTTCACAGCGAAAACAAAGGCTGAAGCCGAACGCATCGCTGAGTCGACCGTTCAGAAACAATCAATGCCGACCTCTGACGCGCTTCTGAAAACAGAAGTGCGGTCTATAGAAGAATCCGATTAGCCACAACTTCAAAAACATTCAGTATCCGGACGGAATCACACCCTTTGTAAACCCTTTGCTTGACACGCCCTGAGCGGTCCTGAAAATACGTGGCGGCGAAAAGCCATTTCTTCCCATGGAGCGTCAAAAGGTCATTTTCTATCAATTTTCCTAAACTACTCGCGCATGAAATGTCACATTCCTATATCATCCGTTGTTAATGACCTCACTGGGATTTGGCGATGGAGCAAGCGATTTATGTTCCTGGTTCTCGTCGTGCTGACCATCGGCAGCGGCGTGCCCCGAGCATGGGCTTTGTCGGACGTTTACCCGACCGTTGACTGTTGGGACTACGATCCCGCCACCGACCTGTTCACAGCATGGTTTGGCTATGTGAATGAGAACGAGGAGGCTGTGACCATCACTCCCAGTGCCAGCAACTTTTTCAGCCCGTCTCCCGCCAATCGCGGGCAACCCTTCAATTTTTATCCCGGAGTAAACACGCTTGTCTTCTCACAAACCTGGAAATTAAGTGATTACCCGGCGCTGACCTGGACCATAATCGGTAATACAGCTACTGCCGGAGTGACGAACCTCACACCGCCGGTGACGTTCCAGGGGCGGCTCTCGAGCGTCGGCACTCCTGTTAATGGCCCGACTGAAATGCGCTTCACTTTCTTCGACGCGCTGACGAATGGAGCTGCGCTTGGTTGCACGCAACTGTTTGAAGGAAGCAACGCCGTCCAGGTCGCCAATGGCTTATTCGTGGCGCAACTGCGGTGGACACCGGCTTATCGGGCCAGTGGTGCGTGGGTCGAGATCGCTGCCCGCGCGCCGGGAAGTGAATACGTCACCCTTAACGAACGCTTGCCGCTGGGCGCTACTCCGTGGGCATTGTCGGCGCGAACTGCGCAAACCGCAGTGACTGCCGAAACCCTGCAGGGCTACGAAGCTTCAGAGTTCCTGTCCGGCTCGGTATCAGACGATCGGATCTCCACAAACATCGCGCGTCTGGCAGCCAACCAGGTTTTCACCGGCGCCAACGCATTCACACAATCCCTCGGGATTGGCACCACTACTCCGGCGGCACGGCTTGAAATCAGCGCCGGCGCGAATCAGTTGCGCCTGACTGGCCCGGGCGGACCCAACGCCAAAAGCTCGATCGAGTTTGCCACCTACATTCCCGGCACGAATCAACCAGCGCTCCGCATTGACGCGATTGACAACAACTGGGGCGCAGCCCTCGACATCGCCAGTAAACAAACTGGCGCCATTACCAATGCGTTGGTCAGCCGATTGCACATCACCGCTGCTGGCCTGGTTGGCATCGGCAACACCAACCCGGCCACCGCCTTGCACGTAAATGGGGCGGTGACTGCAACCACGTTCGAGCCCTCGAGCGATCGCAATCTCAAGGAGAACTTCACTCCCGTGTCGCCCATTGAGGTGCTGAACGCTTTGGTGCAACTTCCCATCACTCGCTGGAATTTCATTGGCGAGACCACCAAACCTCACATCGGACCTATGGCGCAGGATTTCCACAGCACCTTTGGACTGGGGGCGGACGACAAACATATTGCAACGGTTGATAGCGATGGCGTCGCTCTCGCAGCCATCCAGGGATTGAACCAGAAAATGGAACAGGAAAACGCCGCGCTGCGGTTACAGCTCGAAACCCGGCAAGTGGAAATGGACGATTTGAAAGCCCGCCTCCGTGCTCTCGAAGAAATCATCCATCCCGAAAAACGGCAAAAATAAAGCAGGCTTAATACAGCAGCCCCATTTAGCGAATCGACAACGGTGCGGCAGCGGCAGCCTTATCGGGATAATACTTCACTGTTTTTTGGCGGAATGTCATGTTCCCTGGCAAATCTGAGCTTGAGAGGTGGAACACGGGTTTTCTTTCTCACCCTGACCCCGAGCGGATTTTGAATAGTTTGATGCAACGGGCTATTGTTGGTTGAGGGGAAACCATGGAATCGGCTAAGGACTATTTAATTGGGAAAGGCATCGCACCACTTTGGTTGAAGCTGGGTTACGCTGCTTTCGTGGCGGTTCTGATACCGGTGTATTGGATACATTATGGGCCTGGTAATTTTCTTTGGTTTTCGGACGTCGCACTGTTTGCCGGCCTGGTGGCGCTTTGGCGGGAGGATTCATGGCTGCCGAGCATGATGGCTGTCGCTGTGCTGGTTCCAGAGCTTGCCTGGAATATTGGCTTCTTCTTCCGATTGCTTACCGGGATTCCCATTTTTGATCTGACCAACTATATGTTCGATTCGGACCTGCCACTCTATCTGCGCGGGCTCTCTCTGTTTCACGTTATCATTCCGCCGGTTTTAATCTGGCTGATCTACCGCCTGGGCTACGATCGCAGGGGATTCTGGTTCGCAACAATCATGGCGTGGATACTCCTGCCGTTGAGCTATCTGCTTACGGAGCCGTCAGAAAATATCAACTGGGTGTATGGCTTCGGAGATGATCCGCAGGACCGATTTCATCCGCTGGCATATCTCGGAATGCTGATGCTCTTCTTTCCAGTTGCCATCTATCTCCCCACTCACCTGGCGCTCAGAAAAATATTTCGTAAACCTCATCCAAAACAACACCCTCAATGAAGAATACACGGCACGATTCGCCCGGAAAAAAAGCGCGTTCGAAAGTCCGCCGCATCGCGACAAACCCGCTGGTCTTGTTTGTCACAGCCCTGGTGGTGTTCCTGTTGAGTGGTTGCACGACGACCCTTGTGCCGCCGCGAGTCGAGGGGCAGACCGCGTCGGTGGCTATTGTTGATTACGGGTATCACGCCAGTTTGGTGCTGCCGGATGGGCCGGACGGCGCGATCGAATTTGAATATGGCGAATGGCGCTGGTTTGCCCTGGGACAAAGCACATCGCCCCGCCTGGTTCCCACCCTTTTTTGGCCGACGCAAGGTGCTTTGGGCCGCCGCATTTTGTCTTATCCACCGGACCTGGCGAGGTTGCGGGAAGAAAAGGAAAATTTTGAGGAAATCCTGTCATTGGAAGTTTCAGTGGCAGCGGCGGAACACCTTCGTAAACGGCTGACCGCCCGCTATGAGGCCAACATAGCCACTGAAGTTGAGAACAACGAATGGGAGATGACATTTGTGAAAGATCCCGCGCGTTACTCAACATTTCACAACTGCAATCATCGGCTCGCCCTCTGGCTGCGCGAACTCGGCTGCGAAACCCGGGGCCATGCCACTTTCGCCCGGTTTCGAATCAGGGACGTAAAAAATTGAAAACCCGGCAGTTCAATACCGCTAATCTACGCTAATGACCGCTAATCAGAGGGGGGATTGCGAAGAAGGCCGCTTGAAAAGCCAACCACCTGTTGGGTGAAGTTTCCGATCAAACTTGAGTGCCTATCCGGAAATTACTTTTGGTAATCGCTATAGGATGCGCAGCAATCCAATGACTCAAACCAAACGCAACTTGGGTTAGTGTAAAAAGTGAGGATCCCTTCTTAAAACGACGGCATAGCGTTTTGCAAAATTATAAACGCTGGTGTGGTTTGTAATCCTTCACTGGTCGCCGCAGTGCGTTTGGTTGAGCAGCCCACCTTGAATCCATCCCAAAGGGAAGCTGTCCATCTCCTCTGGACTACCCCCTGTTTCACTACCATCTCACGCGGTAGTAGCGGTTGCCTGGGGACAAAGACTCACTCCATTCAATATGGCCACTCAGATTGAGATTTGTGCTTGTGGCAGACCAGGAAACCAAATCATTTGAGGTTTCGATGATGTAAGAATATCCGGGTTCAGCCGCGAAGCCGAGGGCGACCTGCGAACCAAGAATTGTAGCAGAGTAAAACTTCGGCGTCTGCGCGAAAAATCGCAGGATTTTTTTCATGTAATCTGTTCGAGGCGCGGCATCAACTATAGTTTCAAACGGAAACCCGCAGAGCACGACGCGTCCCCCTCCTTCTGACCCGTCATATTGGATCGCGGCGTTCCCGCCGATTCCACCGCTGTAATTCATCGCGGCTGTCGAACCAGGGCCGCTTGGAAGCAATACATCTGGATGCTGCACGCAATACGTCCCCTTTCTTCCATCGTCAACAGATGTCCCTCCCAGGCCAGCAAAAATGCTGCTGCCAACCGGGGCAAAAACGCGCGTTTGCGAGTTGCTGTTGCTGTCCGGCCCGAGCGTCGCGCGCAGATAGTTTTGCAGGAACAGCTTGTCTCCATTGGCGGCAGCGGATCGTCCGAGGCTCGATACGACATCCGCGCCTGAAACAAACAAATGTCCTCCGTTGCTGGCGAAATTTGCGAGCAAGGTTTGAGCGGCGACCGGGATCGCGTTAGTGGCTTCCTGCCCTGCCGCCCATATAACGATGTTGTAGTTGGTCAGAGGAACATGCCCGGACAGCACGGCGGCGCGTTGGCATGAATCGAATGGCAACAGGCCCGCTGCGGCTATGGCTTTTCCGTGTTGCACCACATAATCAAAAGAGTTCGCGAAACGTGGCATCACTCGCTCCATGGTTCCGGAAGCTCCGGGAGGTGACCAATTTAGCACTGTGGGTGTCTGCCGGAGGTTCAGCGTGCGATCGAATCGCGTAAATCCATTCACGAAAAGAACTTTCGAGGCAAACGCTGTGGACGGCGTACGGCACCCAGCCGTTTCAGAAGGCATCGATTCGCCCCCTGCATTCACAGCAGTGATCCGAAAGTAGTAGTCGAGCCCTGGAGCGAGGCCGCTGACAGTGAAATTGGTGGAGTTAACACCGCTAACCGTGACAGGATTGCCGAAACCAAAACCGTTCGTGGAGCGGTAAACGACATAGCCGGTCGGATTACCACTATTCATTATGTTCACAGGTCGGTTCCAGGTCAGGGCGATGGCATTGTTCGTGGAAGCGATTGCCCGCAAATTCGTTGGCGGCTCAGGTAGATAGACGAGCGGGGCCGCATCAAACTGGTTCATGTACTTGAGCACGCCATGGTAACTGGCTCGAGCCACCCAGTTGCGGACCTTGGGATCGCGCATCAAAGGGCCGTCCTGGACCTGGTCGTGAAATGCGACTTCAACGATTGTTCCGGACATTTCCCCATTGAAATTGGTGTTGTCGATCTCGTGATAGGAAGGACCACTAAACGTGATCCCGCTGCCGCGATTGTGCCAGGGATACTCCAGCCGAGAGTTCATCGACACCATGTTCGTGGTCACTTCTCCGCCCATTAAAACCGCAAGTCGTTGCTGGTTCGGTGTCGGGTTGACAGTATGGTAGAGCGCGAGCGAACCACGAGCCGTCGCGGTGTTCGTGTTGCCGGTAGTCGCATTGGAATGGAAGCTGATGTAAACCCGCTTGTTGATGGAACCGGCCGATTCACGATTCATTTCGGCGCACATACGCGGCCTGGATTTGCGATCTTCAATGTCGGCGGGATCCGCCGGAAAGCTGTAGATGTTGGTGGATTGCCCCTGCCCGAGCGAATTTTGTATCCACCACCGGCCCCCTTCATCCTCTCGTGGGTAGTTCGACCCTGAGTTGCTCATCCCGTTGCCAAATCGGACGGCATCTGCCACGACGACTGTTCCTGCGGGAGACGGTTGCAGGTTGCTGACGACGACCGCTCCGTTTTCGGGGTTGGAACCGGAGTTGAAGTGATAGGTTCCAACGTAAACCCACCCATTTCCCACCATATGGTGAGGCACGCGCACGGGTGATTCACCGCCAGAATGCAGGATTTTGTACAATTGATTGGTTCGATCGGCTCCATGCGGAGCCCAGACGTAAACGGGGTAGAAGTCGGCCCTGGGTATGTTTGGCGTATACGTCGCTGTTGCGGTTTCCGTGGCCGATGACATCGCTGTACGCAATCGTATGCCGCCGACCGGCCCATAATAAACCGTCGAAGATGTGTCATTGATCCAATTCCCGGAAAAGACCACGCCGGCGCTGGAGTTATCGAGAACCACTTCGTTGGTTTGGTATCCTATGGGACGAAGAGGAACGACGGTCGCGCCCGCATTGAAGCAATAATACGCAAACAGCGCGTCCTGATCCATGTTGCCGTAGTCCTCATTCATTTCGACGAGGATGCCACGTTGCAAACTCCAGTTCGCGAACTTCACCCAGCCATGTCCGCCGCTCGTGAACACAATGCGGCCAGACAAAGACCCCGTTGCTTGATTCACGGACGGAACCACTACAGACGCACGCGCCCAGTTGGAAAAGAAAAGGGAGAAGATCAACGCTAACACGAGCTTCATTGTGGGTGGATACTGCCAGCCTTCCATTTCACGCGCGAGTTGCGATTACAGTTAACCCACGGATGAGGGTGAGCCTCACATCAATTCACCGGATGTGTCCGGAATTGATACAGACCAGGCAAGTAATTTACGGAGAACTGCCGATAGCCAGAGAAAAGGGGTTGGAGAAAAACCCTGCGGACTGATTGGAATCGCTGGTTCTCCGCCAGTTTAGAATGACGCGACCGTGTCGTGAGTCCAAAATGGGTTGGGCTGGAATCCATCAGTGATGGATCTGTGAACCACACCCTGTGAAAGAAATGCGCAAGCATCTTGGAACCGTTCGTCAGGCTTCCAATTAAGCTGCGGCTGTCTGCTTTTACCGCAGCAGGCTCAACGGGAATACCCTCTCAAACATCATCTAGGTATATGGCGCTATTGCGCCAGAGATACATGGCTCCGGAGAAAGCGGTGAGGCTGACGGCGAGCCATTTGGCGAAGGCAGTAAACCAGATGACCCATGGTCCCCAGCCGAAGAGATTCAAGCCAAAAATGTTTTCTCCGATAATGCCCCATTCGCCGTAACTGGCTGCGACAAGGATGGCAATGATGGCAACAATCTGGGAAATGGTTTTATGCTTTCCATAGCGTTCTGCCGCGAGCACAACGTTTTTAGAGGCCGCCAGTAATCGAAGGCCAGTGATCGCCAATTCACGCGCGACAATGATGACGACCATCCAGGCAGGCATCCAGCCCCGTTCGACAAAGGCGATGAAAGCCGAACAGATCAGAATCTTGTCAGCCAACGGATCCATCAGGATGCCGAAGTTGGTGATCAAGTTTCGTTTGCGCGCAATTTCTCCGTCGAAATAATCGGTGAGGCTCGCAAGGGAGAAGAGGACGAGCGCAATCGTTTCATGATAAGGCCCATTTGAAAACAGCACCGCCAGGAACGCCCCTGTTAAAAACAGGCGCGACACGGTGAGTTTGTTCGGCAGATTCATTCAGCGTCGAAAAAAGTAACAAGTTTGGGCTCAACTTGCCGTGAGGGATAAGCCTGATTTTAACCGGCAGTGTCAATCGCTTAGTTGAAACTCACGAAACGATCGGTCCCGGCAATGATGTCATTAACGATGGTTAACCCGGCAAAAACGGCCTTGTCATTGAGCGGATAATGGTGGCGATGCGCCCCGTAGGCACAGCCATATAATTTGAGACCGCGCGACTTGAGATCCTGCATGGCAGGCGTTTCCACTCCTTTGACCGCTTCATCAATGCAGTAAAGGTAAACATCCGCGCCTTCATTGATCGCGGCCTCCGCCAGCTTCACTCCATGAGTGAAGTTAGGTTGCTCCGGGCGGCACGAAATCAAAATGCCCAGTTTTTTTCCGCGTAACGACATCAGAGGCAGCGTAGAGGAAGCAGAAAAGGGTGTCAAACGAGGGCCTGCGATTGTGGTCGGCGCACGGTTGCCAGAAAGGCGGGGACAAATACATCAAGGACAATTTATGACCTCGACCTCGGTTGCAGAAGACGAAAACCATCACGCTACAACCTTGCGGGAGATGACCGAGGAAGAAGCGCGGCGAATCCGGGAGGAGGAGATGAAGTGCCTACGATGGACAACGGAAGATTTGTTGCAGTGGGCCAAGGGTGATCCTGAAAAGATTCGAATGGCGCCGATTGCGCACTGAAACCAGCATAACCTTGAAAAGAATCGCCGAACATCTGCACATGGGAAGCTGGACGCATGTCTCCAATCGCCTATATGAATGCGTAGCACACCGATGATTCAAATCAGAACCAATCGGCTTGGTGATAAATAGTGAGGACTGGGTCTATGCAGTTGCAAACAGGGGCGTGACATTAAACACGGCCAGTGGGTCACCCCTTACCGGCATGCTCGCCCTTGGTATCCGGGCCTGTAGCGACAGGAAAAATGCGCTGAGCGCCTATGAAGAGTGCTAACGATCCACCGGGAATCGCCAACCCGATCAGGATTGAAAGGAGGCCATTGCCGAATACGATCGAATCAATCTGGGAAATGATCTCACTTTCGAGCGTCTGGAAGAGCATTCCGACGCTACCCTTGATAACCGCTGCTTCTGGATTTTCTTCGATCGTCGCCGCTAACTTTGGGTCATCGGTGGCACCGAATTACGGGTTGACCGAGGCGCGCTATCGAACGTCAAGCGAATGGTTTTTTATCTCTGGATTTTTTTTGACTAACGAACGTCAAGGCTGACCCACACCGAGCAAGCCTTGAGCACGTTGTATTTCAGCTTCCTAGATGGGAATGCCCCGTTACCTGGGTTAAGCGAAGATCCTCGTTCCTGAACCGCTACCGGAAAGTCCAATCGGGAAGAGTTCTTCTCCGGGGTGAACGATGGCAACCGTCAGGGTGAGACCGTAAATGTCCCCTTCCCTTTGGGAACGCTCGCGGGGGTTTCCACCTCCTGGATTTACCGGGGCGGACGGTCGATGTAAGAGTTACATCGACGGCCAAACCGAAACAGGGCATCGGAAGTAACTTTTCCCGAGTGGGCTGTAAGAAAACGGACGTCGTTGTAAGACTTACATCGGTGCCCAAACACAGAAAAGGGGTCGTTGTAAGAGTTACAGAGACCGCCAAAAACGTTTTTGACAGCCCATGTAAGTGTTACATCGATGGTCTAAAACAATTTTGGGCATCGATGTAACTCTTCCCGAGTGGGCTAAACGAATTTTGACGTCGTTGTAAGACTTCCCGAGGCGACAAAAACATTTTAGACGGCTCGGGAAGACTTACATGGGTGGTCAAAATTAGTTTTGGCCTCGTTGTAAGACTTACATGGGTGGCCAAAACCGGTTTAGACGCCGTTGTAAGACTTCCCGAGACGCCAAAAACAGTTTAGACACCTCGGTAAGACTTACATGGGTGGCCAAAAACATTTTAGGCGCCTCCGTAAGTCTTACAACGACGTCTAAACTCCAGCAATTCCCACATTTTCTCCCGTTTTGACCCTTGGAACGCGCTTTTCCAGAGCTTTTTAGCTACGTTAAGGATCAAAGCGCTAGTTAACTCGGGACTGGAAAGTGGCCAGTTCCTCAACGCTGTCATCAACCTGCGTCAGTTGGCCCGGTTGCTCGATAGCAGCTTCAGCCTCGGCAGTGCATGAAAGTTTATGCAGCCCCAACCATCCGACAAACCGCCTCCATTTTTCCCTGACGTGCGATTCGGCAATCGCACCTCGGTTTTTGGGGAATTTTCGTTTGCACGGGTTGCGCCTTATGAACCATAGTTCGCAGGCAATTAGTTCGCTCTTTTCCCTCAGACGGTTGCATTTATGAAATCCGATAAAAAAATTTCCGCGGCGAAGAAGGTGGCGAAAGGGAAGAAAGCTCTTTCCGCCAAGGCACCCTCCACAACAAAGAAAGCGCCCGAAGTCAAAAGCGCAGCCAAAGCAGGTAAAAAACAATCCACCGCCCTGCGCAAAAAGCCCAGCAAGACCGCTAAAGCAGTCGAACCTGTTGCAAAAGCACCGCGGAAAGCCGTTGCAAAAGTAAAGGCAGTCACGAGGAAAGCGGAGCCTCCCGCAACCACCGCTCGCAAAATCCGGACGCCGGCCAGGAAAAAAAAGTTGGTGATCCCGTCCATTTTGCTGGAAGGCGACAAACCGATTGCACCTCAAGCCAGTGGCCCTGGACAAAAATTTTCACTGGGCCCCACACCACCGGCTGAGCATTTCGAAGAAGCCCAGGATTTACCTGAATCTTACGGAACGAAACGCCTGTTGATTGCCGCGCGCGATCCGCAATGGATTTACGCGCATTGGGATTTCACCACGGAACAACTGCGAGAATACAATTCGAAATCCGCGGATGGACATCTTGTGGTGCGGGTGTTCAAAGACGCAATCGGCGGAAAACCGGTTGCCGAAGTTCACGTCCATCGCGAGTCGCGTAATTGGTTTATTCACGTCGGCCAGGGTGGAACAAAGTATCAGGCTGAACTTGGGTATAATGACAAGGCCGGCAAATGGAATCGCATTTCCGTTTCTGGCGCGACTCTCACGCCGCCCGATCAGATGTCCGAAGATACCTCCGTCCGCTTTGCCACCATCCCGGTGGATGTGCCGTTCGAAGAATTGCTTCGCATCGTCAAAGCGGCGGTGACTGAAAACGTGCCGCTCGCCGAAGCGATTGAGCAGTTGCGCGCGGCTGGATTCAAAAAAATTCCCGCAGTAGGACAATGGGCATCAACGTCATGGACGCCCGCACAGGAACGCGCGCTGGCTTCCATCATCACGATGGACACCGTCCGGCGTTTATGGATTGGTTCGCTGGAGATCACTGAATTGGTGCGTCGGCAATTGGTCCAGGGTGTTTCTTCCATGGGCGCGGCGCAGTTCTCACTGCCGAGTTCCATTTCCCTCGCCAGCCTGTCGAGTCCCTTTGGTGGAGTGGAGCGGCGCAAGGGCTTTTGGTTCAACGTCAATGCGGAGCTGATCATTTATGGAGCGACCGAACCAGATGCGGCGGTGACGATCGGCGACCGGCAAATCAAGCTGCGACCGGATGGAACATTCAGTTACCGGTTCATTTTGCCAGATGGAGATTATCATTTGCCTGCGCAGGCTACTTCGGTGGACGGTGATGATACGCGCTCGGCGGGTTTGAAGTTCACACGCAAGACCGATTACCGGGGCGATGTCGGTGAGCATCCGCAAGATCCGAACATGCGCGCGCCCCGGGTGGAGAACATTAGTTAAAATGAACCAGGATGCCGAACATCTGCGGTTGCTTGCGATCTTCCATTACGTTTACGCGGGATTAACGGCATTGTTCGCCTGTTTCCCGATGATCTATGTGTTCATCGGCTTGGCGATGGTTGGGGGGGCGTTTGGTCGCGGGGATGGTGCGCCGCCAGCGATAGCGGGAGGCTTCCTTGCGCTCGTCGGCATTGTGGCTTTCATCTTTGTCATGGCGATGGCCGCGCTGAACGCTTATGCGGGGAAATGTTTGGCTGATAAAAAATATTACGTCTTCTGCATCGTCATTTCGGCGATTAATTGCCTGTCATTTCCATTTGGAACAGCCCTTGGCGTTTTCACCATTGTCATTTTGCAACGTCCTGGAGTCCGCGCCATGTTTGGTAAACCAGTCACTCCGCAAACATGAGTCCGTACCGACGCGCCGCTTTGCTTCTCATCCGGTTGGTCGCCTTTGGCCTGATGCTCTTTAGCATTCTGCAGATGGGTGCTTACTTCTTTCTCGTTCGCACCGGCAAAACCCCGGACGACAGCCTGGTGATGATCAGCTTGAAAACCCTTCCTCTCCTGATTGGTTTCGGGTTGTTGATCAAAAGTTCTTCCATTGCGAAAAGAGTAACCGAGGATTTTGAATAGATTTTTTAAAAGCTAATTTCATGCAAGGTCATCTCGCTATTGTTTTGCACGCGCACCTCCCCTTTGTGCGCCATCCCGAGCACGAAAGATTTCTCGAGGAGAACTGGCTTTTCGAAGCTATCACAGAAACCTACATCCCACTGATCCAGGTGATGGATGGCTGGCTAAACGACGGCATGGACACGCGCATGACCATCACGTTGTCGCCAACGCTCTGTTCAATGCTGCTCGATCCATTGTTGCAACAACGTTATGAGCGACATTTGAACAGGTTGGTTGAACTTTCCGAAAAGGAGTTGTATCGCACGCATTGGGAGCCGCATTACCATGAACTGGCGCAGATGTATCATCAGCGGTTCATTGCCATCCGGGAGACCTATTATGGTTACGGCAAAAATCTGGTTGGGGCATTCCGAAAGTTCCAGGAGCAGGGCAATCTCGAAATCATCACCACTGCGGCGACTCACGCTTTGCTTCCGTTGATGGTGGATTGTCCGCAATCCATTCGAGCGCAAATCCTGGTCGCACGCGATCATTACCGGAGTTGTTTCGGGCGCGACCCGCGAGGGATCTGGTTGCCGGAATGCGCTTACGTGGATGGCGTGGAAGCGATTCTGCAGGAGGCGAACATTCGCTGGTTCATCATGGACACCCATGGTGTGCTCCACGCCAAACCACGTCCGCGCTACGGAGTGTTCGCGCCTGTCTTTACGCCCAATGGCATTGCGGCTTTTGGACGTGACCTCGATTCGGCGCGGCAGGTATGGAGTCGGCAGGAAGGTTATCCGGGCGACGCCAACTACCGGGATTTCTATCGCGATGTCGGTTTCGATCTGGATCTGGATTATATAAAACCGTTTTTGCCTTCGCCCGATCACCGCGGTTTCACCGGGGTCAAGTATCATCGGATCACCAATCACGGTTGGGAAAAGTTGCCGTACGATCGCGATATAGCGTTGGAGACGGCCGCCCAACACGCGCAACATTTTCTCGACGCCCGCATCGGACAAGTGGGGCATCTCGCGCAGATCATGGAGCGTCCGCCGCTGGTTCTTTCGCCTTATGACGCCGAATTGTTCGGCCACTGGTGGTACGAAGGGATTGAGTTTCTGAATTTTTTAATCCGCAAGGCTTACTACGATCAACAAGCCTTCACGTTGACGACGCCGAATGATTATTTGCGCCGTTACCCGACTCAGCAGGTTGCCACGCCGAGCGCGTCAAGTTGGGGTGAAGAAGGGTATTGGCGGGTGTGGCTTAACGAGACGAACGAGTGGATTTATCCGCACTTGCAGGTTGCCCAGGAACGGATGACCGAGTTGGTGGATAAATATCCGGATGCAACGGGCCTTACCGAGCGCGCCCTGAAACAAGCCGCGCGGGAACTGTTGCTGGCGCAATCGAGTGACTGGCCATTTATTTTGCGAACCGGGACGAGTCCGGACTACGCGCGCAAACGGGTGAAGGACCACCTGCTGCGGTTCATCACATTCTACGAGCAACTCACCATCACACAAATCGACGAGACGTATCTCAGTCATATCGAGTCGCTCGACAACATTTTCCCGGATGTAAACTATCGCTACTGGGCGTGACCGGCATTCCGGCTCTGCTAACCCCGAATGAATACAAATGAACTGGGGTGGCCAATCCCCGGACCGGAGCGCGGCGCAACCGCAGAGCGGTTCGTTGTTTCTATAGTTCTGACTTGTCCGAAGGATCAGCGCAGCGATGGAATTGTATGCTTGGAATTTTTCAGACGACTCGACAATCACGCGCTGTGGCTTTGGAACCGCTATCTCCGCGTGTGTATCAGTGTCCATGCGTGGTTGAATAATGAATATCAACAAACTGTCATCGTTTGAGATTTGCATTCTGGCCGGTGGTACGAGTTCCAGGATGGGCACGGATAAGGCGCGCTTACGAGTGGGGAGACGGACGTTGCTCGGGATCATCCGCGGTGAAGCGGGAAAACTGGGTGTTAAGGTGCGGGTAATTCGCCGTGATTTGGTCGAACGCTGCGGTCCGCTTGGTGGCATCTTTACTGGATTAAAAACAACCCGTTGCAATGCGGTTTTGTTTCTGGCTTGTGACATGCCATTGATTTCAGTGGATTTGCTGCTGAAAGTTTTGTCGCAACTGTCCCCCGGAACCGGCGCCGTATTTGTGCAAAGTAAATCAGCAGGTTTCCCGTTCGTGTTGCGCAAGGAGCTGTTGGCGGTCGTTGAGGAACAGATTGCGGCCAAAGCGTTTTCGATTCATCAACTTTGCAGGGCGTTACAGGCGAAAACGTATCAGCCTGATGAATCCGAGATGGCGCAGTTGTCTAACATCAACACTCCGCAGGAGTGGGGTGGCCTAAGGAAAAAACTCTCCACAGGTCCAGCCAAACCGTAGCCGTCACTTGTCATTTCCCATTAGTGCGGTAAAATCCACCCATGTTAATTCGGTCCCTCTCCCTGGCAGTTCTTTTGGGCGCAGCTCCAGCGTTTGTCGCTACCGCCCAGTTGATGGACAAGAGTATGGTCACCGTCCAAATGAAGGACAAAAGCTCGTCTGTCACAGGTCGGGTGCTTGCAGAAAAGAAGGACCAGGTGATCGTTGATATTGGCTTCACGGCACTGGTTATCCCCCGGGATCAGATTGCAAAGATTGTTTCCGCTGATCCGGCCAGTGTTCCCGCAAAGAAGGTTTCTCAAGCGAAACGCGGTGAATCGCAGCCTGAACCGATGGTTGCCTCCACTGCGGCAGATGCCATGGCAAGCTTTTATAATATTGCAAAAACACCTCCCCCGGAACGTTCTGTTCGTGAGTTGGTGCAACAACTCGGACAGGGTGTCGTTCAAGTGCGCACACCGGGTGGGCTTGGTTCGGGATTTTTCCTCAATGAAGAAGGTTTCCTGATTACCAATTTTCATGTGATCGAAGGTGAAACCCAGATTTCCATTGAAGTCTATCATTTGGTCAAGGGACAACTCGACCGCCGCAGCTATCGACAGGTGCGGATTGTGGCGATGAACAAATTTTCCGATCTGGCCCTGCTGAAAGTGGAGGACAAAGATTCGCCGAAATTCGCGCGTGTTTCACTTGGGAACTCAGACATCCTTGGGGTGGGTGAACGCGTTTTCGCCATCGGCAGTCCGCTCGGATTGGAACGCACCGTTACTGAAGGAATTGTCAGCACCAAGACCCGTCCATTTCAGGGCGAGCTGTATCTCCAGACAACCGCCCAGATCAATCCCGGCAACAGCGGTGGCCCGTTGTTCAACATGCGTGGGGAAGTGATTGGGGTGACGAATATGAAAGTCACCTCTGGCGAAGGACTCGGGTTTGCCATTCCGATTGAAGAGGTGAAAAACTTTCTGCATCATCGCGATGCATTCGCCTATGACAATGATAACCCGAGTAATGCGTATCGCTATTTGCCGGCGCCCAGTCGAGTGCAGAGTGCCTCCATTGTCGCGCAATGATTTTCCTTTCGGTTGCTAAACTTTTAACATGAAAAAATACTTCGTTCTTTTAACGCTGGTTCTGGCGTTCGCTGCTCATGCAGCGGTTCCATCTGCGGAAAAACTTCTTCCCAATGACACGATCTTCATGCTCAGCGCCCCTGATGCGCTCAAATTGAAGTCTGTCTTTGGTTCTTCTCCACAGGGCCAGCTTTGGAATGATCCAGCGATGCGGCCTTTCCGGGAAGACTTCAACAAGAAATTCGGCGCCGAATTTCTTGCGCCACTGGAGAAGGAACTCGGGATCAAAATCGCCGATTACCAGGATCTGGCGCAGGGGCAGATCACTTTCGCCGTCATTCAAAATGGTTGGACCGGTAAACCGGAAGATAAGCTTGGCTACATTCTATTGGTGGATACACAGGGCAAGAGCGAACAACTGAAGACCAATCTGGCTGGGTTGAAACAGCGCTGGATCGATGGCGGCAAACAGATCAAAACAGAGAAACTCCGGGATCTGGAGTTCACCACCATCATCACCAGCGATGAAGAGATTGGAAAATCTCTCGGGAACATTTTTCCGGGACGGGAACAAACGGAGGGCGAAACGAATACGATCCAGATTACCGTGGGACAGGCTGACACACTGCTGCTGGTGGGAAATTCGCCGCAAGTGATCGAGAAGATTCTTATTAAATTGTCGGGCGGCCTGGTCCCGGGGCTGGGGGAAGAACCGGCTTACGAGAATAATCACAATGCTCATTTCCGTGGCGCCCACGTTTACGCCTGGGCAAATCCGAAGCCCCTCTTCGACGCCTGGAAAGCTGCTCCCGTGGACGGTTCGGATCCTTTTGCTCCAAAGCCCGATAAAGTTTTATCAGTAGGCGGTTTGAACGGCCTGAAAAGCCTCGCGCTGTCCTATGTTGATGCCCCTGAGGGTGGCACGGTTAAATTTTTCCTGGGCGCACCGGAATCCAGCCGGCAGGGTCTGCTCAAACTGCTGGTTCCAGAAACCAAAACTGCCGGGCCGTTGCCCTATGTGCCAGCAGACACGGCAAAGTTCAGTCGTTGGCGGCTCGATTTGCAGAAAACCGTCGCGGGAATCGAAAAAATGGCCACTGAAATCTCTCCGGCGGCAGCGGGCGTTTTCCGACTCGTGTTGGAAAGTGCCGGAAAAGACCAGGATCCGAACTTCGACCTGCGCAAGGAGTTGTTCGGCAACCTGGGAGATGACATGATCACTGTGCAAAAGAACCCGCGCAGTTCGTCGCTGGAAGATATCAGTTCCCCTCCCAAACTATATCTGATTGGTTCAGCCAATCCCGATAAACTCGCGCATGCATTGAAGGTTGCCCTAACTTCCCTCGGGCAGGACACGTTCAAAGAACGCGAATTCCTCGGGCGCAAAGTCTATTCGTTGACGATGCCCGGAGCAGCAGCAGCGCCCAATGCCCAGCCGAAGAGTTTTCACTTCTCTTCCAGTGGTGGTTATTTTGCGAGTTCAGGTGATGTGGCTCTGCTGGAAGAGTTTCTGCGCAGCAGCGAGTTCAAGGGCAAACCGCTTTCCGAACTGGCCGGATTAGGCGATGCAATCCAGAAAATTGGCGGATCGACTACTGGTTTATTCGGTTATGAAAGCCAGCGCGAACAGGCGCGTGCTGCCTTCGACGCTTTGAAAAAGGATCCGAAAGTGGCCGATACAATGTTCGGAGTGGCGGCTATTTTAGGCTCAACAGAAACCGGGGAAAGCAAAGTGCAGCAATGGGCGGATTTCACCTTGTTGCCGTCCTTCGATGCTGTGTCCAAGTATTTCCATTTTAGCGTCTATGCGGGTGCATTCGATGCGAATGGATTTAATCTGCAACTTTTTAATCCTACCCCGCCACTGTTGAAGAAGTAGAAGAGTTTTTCCGAAGAGAGAAGATTATTTGGGAAATGCTGCATGCGCGGTGAACCCCTGTGGCTGAAAGAAGGACCCTAACCTCCTTCCGGCCGAAACACCGCGCATGCAGTTTGTTCCCACAACCCGTTGCCTTTGGATCCGTTTGTTGGTGCTGAATTGGTGAAGCGCGTAGTGCAGCGCCGCTCCAATCTAGTCTCCGAAATCCTTCAAACAACCGTGTGGCGTAGTGTGTTTAACTACTCTAGATGGTTGGGTCAATACTATTTTCGTATTTTTGGTCTTCCATCTAAAATTTCTCGTATTCGGACGGGTTTTCTTCATTTTCCGCTGTCTGGTTGGTGATAGGGCAACAGTATGTTCCCCACTAGATGCGCCGAGTACCAGGTATAATCAAATCCGCCAAGGCCGCAGCACTGAATGTTTTACACGGGCGGCACGTCCTTAGTAGTCTGATGCCTGTGTTCACCTCGATCCGAAACTCTTTATCGTTCGTGTTCGCCGTCTGGTTGGTCGCTCCGGCAGCTTACGCTGCCAAAAAGGTTGAGTCCGTGGACTTCAATCGCGACGTGCGTCCGATCCTTTCTGACAATTGTTTCGGATGCCATGGATTGGATCAAAGCGCGCGCAAAGCCAAACTGCGGCTCGACACCCGCGAGGGAGCCACACAATCCCGCGATCCGCATCCAGCCGTCACGCCGAAAAGCCTTGAGAAAAGTGAATTATGGCATCGAGTCATTACAAAAGATGAAGACGACCTGATGCCTCCGCCTGAATCCAACAAGAAGTTAACGCCGGAACAAATCGAAATTCTGCGCAGATGGATCCTCGAAGGCGGGGAATACAAGGGACATTGGGCATTTGAAAAGCCGGTCAAATCTGAGCTGCCCGGAGTCCAGGGCAAGCGTTGGCCGAAAAATGAAGTGGATTACTTTATTGCCGCGCAACTGGAGCAGAAGAAATTAAAACCGGAAGCTGAAGCCAGCAAAGAACGTCTCATCCGTCGCGTGTCATTTGATCTCACCGGTTTGCCGCCAACTCTTGCGGAGGTGGATGCATTCCTTGCCGACAAAAGGCGCGATGCCTACGAACGGCTTGTGGATCGGTTGTTGACCTCGCCTCGCTATGGCGAACACCAGGCGCGTTATTGGTTGGATGCGGTCCGCTACGGTGACACCCATGGTTTGCATCTCGATAATGAACGCTCGATGTGGCCTTACCGGGATTGGGTGATAGAAGCGTTTAATGACAATTTACCTTTTGATCAATTCACGATCTGGCAAATTGCCGGCGATCTTTTGCCCAATGCGACTCGCGAGCAGAAAATTGCATCCGGTTATAATCGCAATAATGTGACCACCAGTGAAGGGGGGTCCATTGAGGATGAATATTATGTGCGCTATGCGGTGGATCGCACCGACACCACGGCCGCACTTTGGATGGGGCTGACGGCGGGTTGCGCCGCCTGTCACGATCACAAGTTCGATCCCATTTCGCAGAAGGAGTTCTATTCGCTCTACGCTTTCTTCAATAACAACACTGAAAAGGCGATGGACGGCAACATTGCGCTGACGCCGCCGATGATGAAGTTGCCGACCGACGAAGATGAGAAGGAGCTTAAAGCCTTCGACAAAACGCTGGCTGACCTGAAGCGGGAAGCTGGCGAGATACTCCCGAAAGTGGAGTACAAAGAACCGGGGCCGCTTGAACTTGTGAAACTGACCGCGGCGCAGGAACTGATTATCATAGATGACGAATCGCCCCAGGAAGCGGCTCCAACCAAGACCGAGGGCACGCCCGATATTCAATGGGTCACTGCTGAGAATGGAAAGGTGTTCAGTGGAACGAAAGCCATCAAACGCACCGCGACAGAAGTGGCTCAGGATATCTTCGGGAACCTGAAAACACCATTGATCCTGAACACCGGCGACAAACTTTTTGCCTACGTTTATCTCGATCCGGAGAATTTGCCGAAAGCCATCATGCTGCAGTTCAAATCCACCGACTGGAATTTTCGGGCCAATTGGGGCGATGAAGATGCCATACCATTTGGAGAAAAGAAGCGGGGTCAAAAAAGTTTAATGGGCGAACTGCCAAAAGCAGGTGAGTGGGTGCGACTCGAGGTAGATACCGAGCTGCTTGCCATCAAGGCTGGCCTGCGCATCACTGGAATTTCGCTGACTCAGTTTGGCGGAACAGTGTATTGGGACAAAGTGGGCGCGATTGTCAGTCTCGAACAAAAAGATCGTTCCGGCGAATCACAATGGGCCTGGGAAGTGCATCAGAAGGCAGAGAACGCCACAGCTTTGCCCGCGGAGATTTCAAAAATTGTCCGTGCGAAAAGCCGCAAGCCTGAAGAGAAGAAACAGGTCACTGACTATTATCTTCAGCATGTGCATGCCACCACCCGCGAGATGTTTGGTGTGTTGAACAAGAAAACTGCGGGTGTCCAGAAGCAGCGTGATGATCTTTACAACAAGATTCCAGCAACCCTTGTCTTCCAGGAAATGGAGAAGCCTCGTGGCGCGTTTGTTTTAACGCGGGGTGAATATGATCAACGGGGCGAACCCGTTGATGCGAACGTGCCTGCGTTTTTACCTTCCTTGCCGGCAACGGAAAAAACGAATCGGCTGACGCTCGCGCAATGGCTGGTTTCCGAGGATCACCCCTTGATGGCGCGAGTCACGGCAAACCGTTTCTGGCAGCAATATTTTGGGACTGGGCTGGTGAAGACTTCGGAGGATTTTGGCTCACAAGGTGATTGGCCGAGCAATCCTGAGCTGCTCGATTTTCTCGCCGTTCATTTCATGGAAAGCGGTTGGGATGTAAAAGCGTTCCACAAACTGATTGTTACCTCAGCGGCGTATCGGCAGGAGTCTCGGGTTGCTCCGAAAAAGTACGAACTGGATCCGGAAAACCTGCTTGTTTCGCGCGGGCCGCGCTTCCGTATGGACGCAGAAATTATTCGGGACAACGCCCTTTATGTCGCTGGGATTCTCAATGAAACAATGGGCGGCAGAGGGGTTCGCCCGTATCAACCGGAAGGCATCTGGGAAGCGGTCGGTTACACGGGGAGTAATACCTACAAGTTTACTGCCGACACAGGTGACGCTTTGTATCGGCGTTCACTTTACACTTTCTGGAAACGGACTGCGCCACATCCGGCGATGACGACCTTCGATGCGCCTTCGCGAGAAAAATCGTGTGTTCGCCGCGAGCGGACCAACACCCCGTTGCAGGCGCTCGTCACCATGAATGACCCGCAATTCGTCGAAGCCTCACGGCATCTCGGCGCGCGCATGATTCAGCAAAGCAACGACATGGAACAACGCTTGAACTTCGGTTTCCGTCTCGTCACCGCGCGGCAACCGTCGAAGACCGAACGGACCATTTTGAAACAGACGTTGCAAAAACATCTGGCGAAATACCAATCCGACAGTGACTCGGCGGAGAAGCTGGTTGCCGTTGGAGATTCGCCTGTGAACAAGGAAATCGCCGCGCCTGAACTGGCTGCTTACACGATGATTGCAAGCTTGCTGCTGAACCTGGATGAAACGGTGAACAAGTAGCCGGCGAACTGAAAACTGAATACTGAACACTTTCCCATGGATCCACTAATCGAACGCCAACTGATCATAAACCGTCGTCATTTCTTCAAGACCACCGGTCTCGCCATGGGGCGCATCGCGCTTGCCGGAATGATGTTTCCGCAACTGGCCCGCGCGGGCGGGGTGAACCGGGCGATTGGAAGATCGCATCCCGGCCTCCCGGACCTTCCGCATTTTGCTCCCAAAGCGAAGCGGATGATTTATTTGTTCATGAACGGTGGGCCGTCTCAGATGGATTTGCTCGATCACAAACCGGGGTTGCAGAAGATTTTCGATTCCGATCTTCCCGAGTCGATTCGCCAGGGACAACGGTTGACCACGATGACCAGCGGCCAGTCTCGATTCCCGATTGCTCCCAGCAAATATGCATTCAAGCAATACGGCAAATCAGGAATGTGGTTCAGTGAATTGCTCCAGAACACCGCGAAAGTCGCTGACGACCTGGCGGTGATCAAGAGCGTCAACACCGAAGCTATCAATCACGATCCAGCCGTCACATATATCCAAACGGGCCGGCAAATCCCAGGCAATCCCAGCCTCGGTTCCTGGCTGTCTTACGGGCTTGGCAGTGAATGCGATAACCTGCCTTCCTTTGTGGTGATGACTCCGAGTTGGTCGGCCAAGCGCGACGCGCAGGCGCTCTATCAACGCTTGTGGAGTTCCGGCTTTTTGCCCACCAAACATTCTGGAGTGGCATTGCGTGGCAAAGGCGATCCGGTGCTCTATATCAACGATCCTCCGGGCGTGGATAAACAAACTCGCCGACATATGCTGGACGGATTGGCGAAGCTAAATGCGGAACAATACAAGACGATCGGCGACCCCGAAATTAACACCCGCATCGCCCAATACGAAATGGCGTTTCAGATGCAGTCATCTGTCCCTGAGTTGACGGAGCTTACGAAAGAATCCAAGGCAACCCTCGACCTTTACGGGCCGGAAGTAACCACACCCGGCACGTTCGCGCACAGTTGCTTGATGGCTCGGCGAATGGCGGAACGAGGTGTTCGTTGTGTCGAAATTTTCCATCGCGAATGGGATCATCATTTTAATCTGACCCGCGATCTGCCGTTGCAATGTCGCGACGTCGATCAGGCTTGTTTCGGCTTGATCACCGATTTGAAAAACCGCGGCATGCTGGAGGATACATTGGTGGTTTGGGGCGGCGAATTTGGGCGCACGGTTTATTGCCAGGGCAAATTAACGCCGGAGGATTACGGCCGCGATCATCATCCACGCTGCTTCTCGATGTGGATGGCCGGTGGCGGCATCAAAGGTGGCATCACTTACGGCGAAACCGATGATTTCAGTTACAACGTTGTGCAAAATCCGGTTCACATCAGCGAGATCAACGCCACCATGTTGCATTGCCTCGGCATTGATCATCGCAAGCTGACCTTCAAGTTCCAGGGCCTCGACCAGCGATTGACCGGCGTGGAAGATCGTCATGTGGTGAAGGGAATTTTGGCTTAAGACGTCAGACTTGTCATGTTTAAGAATGTCGCTCTCCAGGAAAACCTCCTCAGGCGAGCGACTTTGTTTTGCCTCTGTTGGATGTTCCTCACGAACGTCCAGGCATCAGACACTTATAAGAATCCGATCATCGGCGATGGCGCAGATCCCTGGGTGATTCAGAAAGATGGATTTTATTATTACACGCAGACAACTGGCAACGACGTGAGGATCCGGAAAGCGGCCCAGATCACCGGCACAAATGGATTGGGCAGCGCGTTGGCAGTAAAAGTATTCACACCGCTCCTGCCGAATAACAAAAACGTCTGGGCTCCTGAATTACACTTTCTGAACGGTAAATGGTACATTTACTACGCTGCGGATGACGGGGTGAACGCAAACCATCGGATGTATGTCGCAGAATCCATCACCTCAGATCCTCAAGGTCTTTACACGTTCAAAGGAAAAATTTATGACTCGACGGACCGGTGGGCCATTGATGGAACCGTTCTTCAAATGGACAACGGCAGTCTTTATTTCCTCTGGTCAGGTTGGCCGGGCTCGGTGGATGGCAAGCAAAACATTTACATCGCATCCATGAGCAACCCGTGGACGATTGATGGTCCACGCGTTCTGCTCTCAACGCCCACTCACGCTTGGGAAGGATGGATTCATGAAGGACCACAAGTCATCAAACGGAACGGCAAAATCTTCATTGTCTATTCGGCCAACGCTTCTTGGACCGACAATTATTGTTTGGGGATTCTCACCAACACGGATGGAAATGTGTTGAATACCAATTCCTGGACCAAGAGCTCTACCCCGATCTTCAAAAGTTATTCCGATTTGAACGGATCTGTTTACGGGCCCGGCCACGGCAGTTTCACGCAGTCGGTGGATGGCGCCGAAGATCTGATTATCTATCATGCGGCCAAATCCAGCGGGTCAGGTTGGAGTCGCAATGTGCGCGTGCAGAGATTCTCATGGAATCCCGATGACTCCCCGAATTTTGACGTTCCCATTCCGACAAGTATTCCATTAACGGTGCCCTCTGGAGAAAAGCCGGCTCCAACTCCAGTAACCACTTACACCCTCGCTGTGAATGCCAGTCACGGGGCCGTTCGGGCTTCACCGGAACAGCTCAGTTACAAGCCGGGATCGGTTGTCACTCTGACGGCCTATGATTACCAGGGGTTCCGGTTCACCGGTTGGACCGGCGATGTTTGGACCACCAACCAGTCGATCACTGTAACGATGGACCGCCACAAAACCGCCACCGCAAATTTCACGCGGCCCCTTGTGTTGATTGATAACCCGAACGCCAGTTTCACCGGTACCTGGACGCTGAGCACGAACTCGACCGAGAGATTTGGCCCGGACTATCATTACGCCCGGACATCGAATTCCGTGACGCACAGTGCGCGGTTCACGCCGAACATTTCAACTGCCGGCAAGTACGATGTTTACACCCTGTATTCGAGCGGCAGCAACCGTTCGGCTTTCGCTCCGTGGCTGGTTTCGGCGCAAGGTGGAACCAACACAGTTTACATAAACCAAAAAGAAAACGGCGGCTCCTTTCGGACGCTCGCGACCGAAAGAAACTTTGCGCAGGGAACTTCAGGGTTCGTCCAGCTTTCCAATAACACCGGGGAAACCAACAGTGTTGTTATTGCCGATGTCGTTGCTTTTCTTTACTCCACCAACCAGGACGCAGCGCCGTTCATTTTCTCTCAACCGCTCAGCCAGACTGTGGCGGTGGGAAGCAACGTTACTTTGCAGGTTCGAGCTTTAGGGACTCCTGGTTACCAATGGATTTTCCAGGATCAAATTCTGGAGGGGGCGACCACCTCGATGTTGACCATCGCCAACTTCAATTCCCAAAACGAGGGACAATACCGCGTTGTGGTGAGCAATGCCCTGGGTGTCGTTACGAGCAGCAATGCTGTGTTGAGAGCCGGGTCTCCGCTTCGCCTTAGTTCTCTCTTCTGGCATCCCTCGGGACTATCCGAGTTTCAAATGATCGGTGCAGTCGGATCGAATTACGTTCTGGAAGCCTCCGAAAATCTTCAGGACTGGGTGCAACTGGAAACCAATCTTTCCATCAATGGTTTTTGGGACATTACTATTGGCAACGCCACGAATGTTTCCCAACGGTTTTACCGAGCCACCTCCCACTGACCCAATTGCAGAAAGCTTTTTTAGGATTTAACACCTCTCCAAAAAGAAAAACTGCGGCTGAAACAGCCGCAGCTTTGAATGGATCGAATGTTTTACTGACCGCAACGCTTACTGAACGCGCACACGGTAGAAGCGCTCATCGCTGGTGGCAGTCGTATCGGTGCTGGAAGCAGAACTGCCGGAAGCGACCACTGGATCGAGGTCAGTCCAGGTGACGGTGTTCAAGTCGGTCTTGTATTGCAAGAGGTAGGTCACACCGTTCATCGCGCTCCAGGTAACAGTCACACTTGAGGTGCCTGCGCCGGTGATGGAACTGATGACCGGTTCCGGCACGACCACTGTCGATGGGGCGTAGTTCAAAACCACGTTCCCGCTGCCATCCACCGAGGTGGTGAAGGTTCCGGCAGTGATGCCGTTGGTTCCTTCGATAGAACTGAAGTTCGAGGAACCGGAATTGGAACCGCCGTCCACATTAACAACCGTCCAGGAGCGAGCCGATTGCCAAAAGGCAGTGCCGGCGTTTGGAACAGTGGCTGATCCAGTGAAGTTCAAGGAAAGGACAGATGAACCGCCGAGGTCGAGGTTGCCGCCCGTGACGGCGATTAGATCGAAGTTACCAGCGACTTCAGTATTGGCGGTGAGATCCCAAAGATAGGTGCCGCTGCCCAAGTCCACGCCGTTGGCAAAGGCGAGTGTGCCAGCGCCAGTGGTGCCGGGAGCAACACTGCCATTGACGGTAGCCGCGCCGCCGACTGAGCCGGTCCCACCGAGGGTTGCGCCAGAGTTCACGATGACCAGTCCACTGCCAGTGCCACTGCCGGAAATGTTGTTCACGAGCAATGCGCCTGTGTCAACGATGATGGTGCCAGAATTAATGTTGTCGCCGCTCCAGGCGAGTGTTCCGGTGCCTGCCTTGGTGATGTTTGCGCCACCGGAGATCTGACCGGAAAAAGTGGTCAGGCCGGAGTTGTTCACGACGAGTGAACGGGCGGTGCTATTAAGATTCAGAGAACCGGTCATAGTGAGATCGTTTGCACCCGGAATCTGGAGATTGAAAGCCACGTCGCCGAAAACAACATCGTTTCCGATCGTGCGCGCAGTGCCATGTGCGAAGATACCAATGACGGTATCGTCGAGAATGGTAAGCGGGCCTGTGCCAATCGGACCGGAAGTGACCGGGTTGCCAGTGGAAGACCGGGCGAAACCGATCATTCCACCATTAATTTCTGTCCCGCCTGAATAAGTGTTGTCGCCGGAAATGATCGTGCTGGCGCCGTTACCGGTAAGGTTACTGGTGCGGCGAAGCACACCTGGACCGGAAATCGTTCCGCTAAAGATCTGGTCAGGCCAATTGGTGTTTCCCATGAATTGCAACTGGCAGAGTCCGTCGCCGGTCTGACCAATGATCCAATTGGCATCACTGTTTGCACCACCGGTGAAGCGAAGATTGAAGGTTGCGGAACCCGGATTGCGCAGTGACACCGTCACTCCAGGGCTGGTCGTCAGGGCGTTCGTAAACGTCGCTGTCCTGACACTGGCCCCGGTGTCTTTGGAAAAAACAGCGTTTTGCAGGATGGACAGCGGGTTCCAGGTAGTTCTCGTGAGGGCCGTGCGCAGTTCTCCACCCTCCATGGTAATCGTCCCCGTTGGATTGCCAAAGCTATTGGCAGCGCTGGCGGTGGTTTGAAGGATGCCACCTTTGATTTTGGTTCCACCCGTGTAGGTATGTGCGGAGGCATTGTTAATCAACGTGCCCGCTCCCTCTTTGGTCATGCCAGCCGAACCGGCGATGATCGTCGTGCCGATGGTAGCCGTCCGCTCGCTCGCGACTTCAATCGTGGCGTTGCCATTCAAAGTCAAAGTTGAACCGTTGAAAGTGGGTGTTCCCTCTTCTACAACGATTTTACCAACCGTTTGGGCTGATCCAACCGTCACCGTGAAAGCATTCACCGCATCTGTTCCCGCTGAAAAGATAGCCGTTGCGCCGGGCGTCCATGCTCCGGGAGTCGCGGTGCCGTCGGAATCAGTGCTCCAAAACAGGCTGGTTCCCCAGGTGCCGGTGGGCGTCGCGCCAGCGCCTGCAACGGTGCCATTGGAATCCCAGTACAAAGACTGGGCCGTCATCGATGAGGCACACGTCATAAGAGCGCATGCAACGAATAGAATTTTTTTCATACTTGTGGGTTTTTGACTCCTTTTCCTCGGAGGATAATGGCTTATGTGAATTTCCCTGCGAAGTCAATATCAGTGAAAACTTACCTATTCCATGGTGCGTGATTTTAAGCGGGTGAGATGGCGTAAAAACGGAGCGCAGCTGTGCTCGAAGAGTCAGCCGCAGCGGGTACGGCAATAATTGCGGCGTTCAGATTTTGCAGGCCCACTTGATATCTCACGTGCTGCGGCTGATGCTGCGCACAAATCAGAACAATAGAAAGAACGAACCGCGTCCCGGTTACGCCGCGCTCCGATTCCATCTCACCCGGAAAAAATCGCACCCCGCTGATCCCGTCTATGCGTTCTTTGCATTACAATGTCTTCAAATCTTCTTTTCCTGAGAAGATTTTCAGGAGCACCACCTGCTCCTTTTCACCTCTTCTCCTTTTCTCCCCTTCACCGGGGACAGGCAAGATGCGCTGTCCTACTTTATTTGCGGCTCCGCCCGCGCTATGCAACTAATTCGAACTGCATAAAGGCAATCCGAGACGTATTTCACGGAAGCGGAAGTCTCGAACTGTCGTCATTTTTATATTTCACGGAAGCGGAAGTCTTCAATCGTCGTCATTTTAATATTTCACGGAAGCGAAAGTCTCGAATCGTCGTCATTTTTGTATTTCACGGAAGCGGAAGTCTCGAATCGTCGTCATTTTTTTGATTTCCCGGAGTTTCAGAAGACATTTCCCCTCGAATCTTCCAAAAACGCGTTAGGAAAGAGGTTTTATCCGCAGATTACGCAGGTTTCCACAGATTTCAAAAAGCTAACGGCTGGTTTAACGTCAGAGACAGGTAATCAAAGGGGCGACTGCCAGGCTTGGAAGATAATCGGCCAATTTGAAGAGTTGTTTCAGCACACTGCCGAAACTCCCGTTCAATCCGCGCCAGGTGAGGTGTAATCCAATGAAAACGGTGGCAGCTAAACTGCGGTTCAGGTTAACAGCTTTGTCCCGACCCTTCGATCGTGGTTCCTGAGCGAGAAAGGCTTTGCTTGTGTGGCGCTCCGTCAGCGACCCTGCTTACCTGGTTGAATTCTTCAACTAAACGAAAGTAATAATATGAAGTTGATCAAAAGTATCTTGTTTATTTTTGTCCTGGGCGGCGTGTTGAGCATCACCGGATGCGAAAAAGGTCCGATGGAGAAAGCAGGCGAAAAAGTTGATAAAGCCGTTGAGAAGACTGGCGAAGCCTTGGAAGACGCGGGAGACGCTGTCAAAGACGCCGTCAACGAATAACGAATCGAACCCGCAAAAAGTTCATTCAGTTGTCATGAAGCCGAAATTCCGTTTCGGCTTCTTTTTGTTAAAACCGGAGGTCGAAAACCGCAGTTTAACCGCTAATCTTCGCTAATTACCGCTAGAGGGGGATTGCGAAGAAGGCCGCTTGAAAAACCAACCACCTGTTGGGTAAAGTCTTTGTTTCGCATATCCACTTCTCCATTAGCGGCTATTAGCGAAGATTAGCGGTTAAACTGCCGTTTTTAGGTTTAAGATCTGAAACAGCGGTTTTTAGTTTTTGCCCACCAGCAGGCGAGGCAGGGCAACAAAAAAAGCGGACCCTTGCGGGCCCGCTTATGTTCAACGTTACAGAGATTATTGCACTTCGATGGAAACGCGGTCTGTGTATTCGGATTTTGTGGTGACAGGTTCTTCATCCGTGGAGGTCGTGATCGCGGACCACGCACCGGAGATGTATTGCACCGTTCCTGAGCTGTTCTTCGGCACAGTTCCGGTCATGTTGACGAGGAGATGCACTTCTTCTCCGGCAGCCAAATCGCCAACGGTCCACAAGACGACGGTCGTCTTGTTGTTCTGCTTACGAACCACAGCCGTGCCCTTGGATGCAACCAAAGATCCGGAAGTGGTGAGACTGAGCCAACCGCTGGTGCCGCCCTGCGCGCTGACGTTCGATACTGCATCGCACGCTTTGAGAGTGATGCGGTAACTCCAGTTGCCCGTTTGGCCTGCCACTGGATTGCCACTGCCTGCAGCGACATCGGCAGTGATCGTGAAACCGGTGCAGGTCTCTGAGGCCTTGACGGAAACCGGGATGGCACTCGACCAAACAGATCCGAAACCAGCTCCCGGAGGAGGGCTTGGCGGGACATAATGTGCTTTGAAGCTAAAGCTTTCGCCACCGAAACCGGTCGTATCGAAAGTCGTGGATGCGCTGCCAGCGGAGTCTCCAGTGATGGTGCTGGTTCCAATGTGTTCGGATACCAGGAGCAATGTCTCCTCATTGATGTATTGCCGATAGAACTTAACGTCGCCGGCAGGAGCGGGCACAGCGCCGTTTGCGGAGTAAACGATCGCCTCTAAAGCGATGATTTCGCCTTCATTTGCGATGGATGGTGTGACACTGAAAGAAATGCTCGCCTGGCCGCTTCCTGTTGGCGAGGGGGCTGGAGGCGCCGCATTCAATGTGAAACCACACGCTATGGTGGCGATTAAGGTGCTGATTCTTTTGAAACTATTCGGGATGGCTGTGATCATACGATTTCTGATTTTTGTTTTGTTAGAGCCTGTCTGAAAAGTCGGTTAAAGTGAGGAATCAAGCGAGGCGGCGGATTTGGATTCGTATCATGGCGATATAGATCCAAGCTTGGGCGCTGGTTGCTGTTGTTTCGTAATCGCGCACGAGG
>JACDHS010000042.1 GCA_013820875.1 Verrucomicrobiota bacterium
TCCAACCCACGTTCCGGGCGTCTCTAAGAAGAAAACCCCTTATTTTTCGATAGTGTAGTTTTTTGACCACCTGCGATTCGCGGTTTAACTGCCGTTTTTAGGTTCAGTCCTCCAAACTATTCTGGAGCGCTAAAATCGGCAATTTCAGTCTTCCAAAACATTTTGGAGACCCAAAATTGCTGTCGGAGCCGTCTAATCTGCGCAAACAACTGTTTTCAACAGCTATATAAAAGGTCACTCGGTGGGAGCCACACGCACACACTTTGAAAAAATTCATTGCGCCTTCGCGCTAAATCCAACTGCCGTTTTAAGTATCCATCAAACCTCAGCAAAAACCGTGAACCTCTTGCAGGTTGATTTCGATAATTGTGAGTTCTAACCTGCGACAATGGAACGACAAGAAAAGATTGAGAAGCCTGCGGTGGATCCTGAACTGAAGCGGCGCATCCGGGAATTGATCGAATTTCGTGGCGCCGGACACAATGCCGACCTGGTCGAGGACATTATCCTGAACGCTTTAAAACTAATGACCGATGTCGAAGATCGTGGCGACGTGCGGGTCATTCGTACCGCAATCAGAGAATTGCGCTACGCTTTTCGTTTGTTCGCCCCTTATGCGGATCGTCGCAAAGTAACGATCTTTGGTTCCGCCCGAACGCTTCCGACGAAGCAGGAATACGTGCAATGCGTTGAGTTTGCCCGGGACATTGCGCAAGCCGGTTTCATGGTGATCACCGGCGCGGGTCCCGGCATCATGCAAGCGGGACATGAAGGAGCCGGGTTGGAAAACAGTTTCGGCGCGAACATCCGTTTGCCATGGGAACAGGAGGCCAACCCGGTCATTCTCCTGGATAAAAAACTCGTCACGTTTAAATACTTTTTCACTCGCAAACTCACTTTTCTTCGCCACTCGGATGCGATCGTTCTTTTTCCCGGCGGATTCGGCACGCTCGATGAAGGTTACGAAGCGCTCACGCTGATGCAGACCGGTAAGAGCCGTCTTATGCCATTGGTATTGATGGATCGGCCGGGCGGCACCTATTGGAAAACATGGGACAAAAATGTGCGGGAACATCTGCTCCGTGCGCAGCTTATTTCACCGGACGACCTGCATCTCTTCCAGGTAGTTGAAACATCGGAAGAAGCGGTAAAAATCATCACCCGCTTTTACCGCAATTATCATTCATCGCGTTTCGTCAAGGATCTCTTCGTGCTGCGACTCAAACATGCCCCGAGCGAATCTGCCATTGAGGGACTGAACGAAGATTTTGCCGACATCATTGCGGGAGAAAAAATCCATGGCATCGAAGCAACGCCGGAAGAAAGGGACGACAACGATTTCGTGGAACTGCCGCGGATCGCTTTTGGGTTCGATCGCCGGCATTACGGACGGTTGCGGCAGTTACTGGACGTTTTGAATAGCTTTTGATGCGCGTTTCGCGGCGCGGGCTGCCTGGGCAAGGATGAAAATGTTGGCCGCCACGATCAATCCACCACCAAAGAATTGCTGCTGGGTGACGGTCTCATTGCTGTAATCGATCGAGGCAAAGATGGAAATCCATTGCGGCAGGAACAGGGCAAAGATGCTGGTGAAGACTGGTTCACTGCAATAGATCAGTCCGGCGCGGGTGGCATCCACATGCGGTTGCCAATAGTTCATCAGACCATAAGCGATGTTCGTGCAAAAGATGGCGATGAACACGATGAGCGCAATGGCTGGCAGCGATTTGTAAGCGGCAATACTCATTGCAAGGCCGCCAGTGCTCAAGGGTACGGGGATGAAAATAATCGCCACCACAATAAACATTACGAAGGTGAAATTGTGGGGATTATTTTTGGCGAACAACGGGCGTTCCAACCAAAGGATTTGCGCGGTGAAAAAGAGGGAGGCAATGATTACCTCAAGTTCGCCCCGACCCATTTCCATTTTCCGAAAATCGAACTGGGAAAGAATCGCCACGCCGGCCAGGACCATGGCCGTGCTGAGGGCAATGGTTCGGGACGGCCACTCCCGCTTGCGACAGGCCACCAGGAGTGGGATAAAAATACAGTAACACTGTGTCAGGAATGCTGCCGTGGAAGCGGAGGTGTGATTCACGCCATCCATCTGAAATAATAATCCCAGGCCGCCAACGACACCGAGCCCTGCCCCTTCATAGAATTCCAGCCAGGTCATCTTGCGCAGTTGGCGCATGTTCCAGAACAACAGGAGCAACCCGGCAATGCCGAACCGAAGGATCAAGGAAAGTGCGGCGAGATGCCAGGTGCTGGCTTCAACCAGATCTTGCTGCAACACAACCAGCCCTTTCATCAGAATGAAGCTCGTGCCCCAAAAAAAGGTGGCGAGCAAGAGCATGCCCATCGCTTTCATTCTATCGTGACCCGGTAACATCGCGGGCGGGTTTAACACTTCGCGACGAGAAACTAAAACGAATTTTTTCGGTGAGTCCTAAAAAGTTCGCCGCAACGGGAAGGTTTAAGGTTCGCAGTTCAAGTTGGGAGCGCGACCTGCCATCCACTTTGCCTCCGTCGCAATCAGGCAGACTCCGGCTCAAAAAAAATGGCGGCAATCCCGGATTTTATCATGACTGCCAAGGAGCAGGAGGCGGTCACCAGGACGACTGCTAAATCCCCGATGAAATGGATTCCCTCCATGCGCGCCAATACTTTGCCCAATCACATTGCAAATGCAATCGGGCTTCTGGAGCAAAGCGTTGCAATGGCAGAAAAAAAGCCCGCTCGAGGCGGGCTTTGCAAAATTGTATCCTAAAGAAGCCTACGCTCGCTCCATGTATTTGCCGGTGCGGGTATCAACTTTGATTTTCTCGCCTGTCTTGATGAAGAGCGGCGCTTGCACGGAAATGCCGGTTTCGAGAATGATCGACTTCTGCACATTGTTGGCCGAATCGCCGCGAATACCTTCCGGCGCTTCGGTCACAGTCAGAATCACACTGGAGGGAAGCTCAATCTGCACCAACTTGTCTTCGACGAATGTGGCTGTGATAACAGCGTTCTCGACGAGGTAGTTCTTCGCGTCACCGACGAGTTCCGGGGTCACGCTCACAGTTTCGTAAGTTTCCGGGTCTGAGAAAACGTAATCTTCGCCATCCTTATAGCTGAATTCCATCTTCTTGGTGATCATCGGAACGACATCAATGCGCTCGGTCGAACTGAAGCGCACATCAGCGGATTTACCGGTTTTCAAACTGCGAATTGTGGCCTGCACAAAGGCGCGCAGGTTACCGGGGGTGCGATGTTGGCTATCCTGGACAACGGCGACGTCACCATTGTAAATTATCGCCATTCCTTTTCTTAAATCGTTTGCTGTAGGCATAGTGTGAATCCGCGTCGTATTCGGAGAGCGGAGGGTGAAGATAATAAACAAGACCCCGTTTGCAAGCGGGAATTGACCACCAACTGCGGCGGGATGCGCATTTCATTTCGGAGCAGCAATTCGCCATGTGCCGCCAAGAGGCTGACCATTTCGCAACAAGGTTGCGCTTATGAAATTCGTTCCATCCATGAACCAGACCGCCAATCGCCGGTCCTTGTGTTGAAACAGAATGTCGTCCTTCCCATCATCATTGAAATCATTCATTCCCACAGCGCGCCAGTCCGAATTCGCCGTTCGCAGGTTGCTCACTGCCACGAACTCAGTTGCAACAAAGTGCCACACCCGCAGTCGTCCATCCTGATGCTGCCAGAGAATATCATTCTCTCCGTCGCCATCGAAATCGCTGACGCCACAAATCCGCCATCCAATCCCTGCGGGCATCTGATTGCGTAAATGTTGTCCGCCAAGAAAGTTGGTTCCATTCATAAACCAAACCGCCGAGCGAGTATCCTGGTGCTGCAACAGGAGATCGGCGTTTCCATCCTGGTTGAAGTCGGTTGCGCTCACCACTTTCCAACCTGCGCCGAGTGGAACTCCATCTCGCAGAAAAACGGATTTCACAAAATTTGTTCCATTTGTCATGCACCAGGCGGCCAGTTGTCCAGTTGCGCCCTGCAGAATAATTTCCAACTCACTGTTCCCAAGGAGATCCGCGGCGGCCATCACTTTCCAACCAGTCGCAGCAGGTTTCTTGTTTCGCAACGGAATGGCTTCCACTAACTCGGTCCCCTGCATGCACCAGGCGGCAACGACCCCTTCAATGTTTTGCAAAACAATGTCATTTCGAGAGTCCCCGTTGAAATCGGGACGACCGGTTCGTGTAGCGAAGATACCGGATTGTGTTTCGCCAGACTCATGTTGCAGGTTAAAGACGCCTGCAGCGGGCGATGCGAACGTCAATCCGGCTATGTAATTTGTCGTTCCAGATAAAGTGAGTGTCGCTGAAGACGAACTATTCCTGCTGTAGGAAAAAGTGCCTTCATCCGCAGGCAGGGATTCAGTCAATGGAACGATCCGGAAAGCCGCCGCGTCTCCGCCAATGGAGGTCGCGAGCAAAAATGTACCATTATTCGGAAGTGATCCTGACGCATTGGTCACTGTCATTGAAATGGATTGTCCAAACATTGAACCTGGCGCAGGAATTCCGTATTGCCGAACCAGGAACCTGCGATTGCCGACGGTCAAAAACCCGGCGCGCGCAAAACTGCTCTCATTCGGAGCGACGGAAAAATGGAAAGGGGTGTCGGCAGTTCCGGTAGTTGATGAATCGAGCGTGATCCAGGAATTTGTCTTTTCCACACTCCACGAGCAACCGCCGGTCATCGTGATTCCGAAATTGCCACTCCCGCCTGCGGAATCGAAGCTCGCAGTGGATGGACTGACGGTGACATTGCATAAGGCGAGGCTGGCCGCAGTGCTCGCAGCGGAACCGGCTGCATTGCTGACCAACACAGAGTAATTGCCAGCATCGGCGACCTGGACATTGGACAGTGTCAATGAGGTGCGTGTCGCGCCTGAAATGTTGGCTCCATTTTTTCTCCATTGATAGGTCAATGGCGAGGTGCCGGTCGTGTTTACGGAAAAGTTAACGTTCGTTCCGACAAATGCAGAAAGACTCGCCGGTTGCGAGGTGATTGCGGGAGATACGCCGAGGAAAATAACCTCATCCAAAAACGCTTTGTCCATCCCGCCGCTATATGAGTCATCCTTCACGTATCTCCAGGTCAGGGTGTTATTCCCGGACGGCAGGTCGAAGTAGCGTTTTGCCCAGGCGGTTGCGCCTGAAATTCGGGCCTGCTCCGAACCATTTACATAAAAGACCAAAAAGTCGTAGTTCGGTTCGGAGGAAACTTTCCACCAGAAGGACATCTTTCCCGGACCTGTTCGAGTTGTTTCCAGGCGGGATTCCTCGTTGTGCCATACTTTGCCGCTCTCTGCTGAATCCACTCCGTCATGAGAAAAGATCTTCCCCCCGAACCAGGGAGCATGTCCGCTCGTGGTCCAGGTGAAACCATTTCCATCCAAAGCTTCGGCAAGAGTTGTCTTCGGCACCAACGCTTTATAGGCGTTGAGTCGTCCTCCAGTGGTGCATTTGCCGTTCAGACTTGGCACTTTGTCCACGTTATTCAGAATGCGTGTGCGAATCCGAAAACAATCCCAGCCCGGGTGTTGAGCTTGTAACAAAGCCGCCACACCGGTCACCAGTGGCGCGGCAAAAGACGTGCCCGAGTACGTCGCGTAACTGTGATCGAGAGTCGTGCTGCTGATAGCGATTCCCGGTGCGCCGAGATCAACGGTGGACGGGCCGTAGCTCGAAAACGCAAGCAAGGAGTCGTGCCGGCTGGTTGCTGCCACTGAGATAATATTCTGATTGGGGTAACTCGCCGGGTGCAATGGAATGTTGTCTGTGTTCTCACTGTAATTCCCGGCCGCAGCTATCAGCAGAACTCCGGCTGCCTCCAAATTGTCCACCGCACGTCTCATTACAGAGGCGCCTGTTCCTCCGTGAGAAGCGTTTATAATCTTAGCCCCATTTTTTCGCGCGTAATCGAATCCCTCGGCGATGTCGCTGCTAAAACCGCCATCCGTGTCCAGCACGCGCATAATCATTAATTTACAATTCCAGGAGACTCCTGAGATGCCTATCCCGTTATTTCCACGCGCTCCGATGATTCCGGCCACAAACGTCCCGTGACCATCTTTGTCCATCACATCTTTGTTTCCCTCATAAAAATTCCACCCTCGAAAGTCATCCCGATAACCGTTCCTATCATCATCCAACCCATTCGCCTTTTCGGCTAAATTGGTCCAGATATTGTCCTTCAAGTCGCTATGGTTGTAGTTCACCCCGGTATCAGAAATGGCGATCACAACATCCGGACTACCGGTACGAATGGCCCACGCCTCGGCAGCATCAATGTCCGCGTCCGGCAGGCCGCCGCTTTGGCCCGTGTTATGCAAATACCACATGTTGTTAAAACGCGCGTCGTTCGGGATCACCGTCTTGCGCGAAACGCCGTCGCCATCTACTTCCGCAATGATTTTTGAATAGGCAGAGAGATGCTCGATGGCTTCGGGAACAGCGTCCAGGGTTGGTTCCGGAAGTCCTATCAAGTAGGTTTCGGCATATTCCAGGTTCAACTTCTTGCGGATGTATCCACCCATTGGCTCAATCGCCGCAAGCAGTTCAGCTTCCGTTGCTCCGGGTTTCAACTCCACGGAAACGTGATCCGCCACCACTTCGTGGCGCCCCAAAATAATCTCTTCAATTCCTTCATTCCGAAAACGGGTTTCCAGACGGATGAACGGGTATTTCAGGGTGGTTTCAATCAACTCAGTCCGGCGAAATTCGCTGGCAGAAAGTTGTTCGAGGCGGCTATCGAGCACAGTGCCTTTTGGAAAATGCTTTAGGGCGAGCGCGGATGGACTATTTGTTTGATTAGCATTTTGTGCCGGGGGTATGAATCGTCCTGGAAACGATGCATTCTGCTGCGCAACCGCAGGATTACCTTGCGACCAATGAGTAGAGGAAGTTAAGGGTGGTTTTCGATCATCTGATTTCTCGAGTTGTTCGGGAAGTTGCCGAGTGCCGAAGAAGTCGAACGCCGCTAACAGCAGGAAGCCGCCGACTACAATTTTACGCAGGTGTTTCATTGCGGAACCCCCTGCTGAAAGAGTTTGGTTGGAATCACGCGCAGACAAGCCTATCAAGAATCCCAACTTCTACAAACAGGGTTTTTCCGTCCTCACTTTGGAGCGTTTGTCTTAGCCACAGATGAAGGCATGGGTGGGGTCTTCTTTACCCCGGGAGGCAGAGGAGGTAGCGGCGGGGGAGGTGGTGGCTGTGATTTTCGCACCAGCGCACTCCATGCCTCTCTCTCAGTCGGAGACATCGACTGCCAGCGCTCGGCGTTCCTGAGAAATTGATTCCGCTCCTCAGGAGTCATCTGCAAAAACCGTTTGAATGCCTCTATAGATTGCTTGCGCTGATCTGGGGGGAGACCTTCCAATGATTTCAACGCCACCTCCATTTGTTGCCGGTCAGAGGTGGAGAGGTTGTCCAGAATTCTTGATTTTTCGCGGTCGTCCAGGTCGAAGAACTGATTGAACCGCGTGGTCATTTCTTCGCGGTGTTGCTCGGACAAAGAATTCCATTTGGCCAATTCTCGCTCCAGCTTCTGCCGCCGCTCCGGAGGGAACGTTTCCAACATTTTGGCACGTTGTTCAGCAGTCGTGCCACGCCATTTCATCAGATAACCAAGATGCAGTTCATTTTCTAAAAAATCCTTTTGCACCTGTACCGGAATCTCGTCCCAAAGCTTCAAGCGACGTTCGATCAATGGCCTGTCCTCGTCTGGAATGCCCGCAAGTAATCGTTGTCTTTCGACCACGGAACTCTTCATGAGCGGAACCAGGTACCAGCGCAATTGGGTCATCCGGAGGCGCAGTTCCCGTTCTTCAAGCGACATGCCCTCGTATTCTTCAATTTTCGAAGCCAGAATCGCCTTCTTTTCCGGAGTTTCATTGGCCAACGCCTTTTCCCGTCCTTCAGGCTTCATTGCCAGCAATTCGCGAAAGTATTCAACCGGCGAAGTTACCTGGATTTTGTGAACAACAGGCGGAGGAGGCGGCACGCTATTCGTTTCCTGGGCAGCAATCCCTGAAGCCGTGGCAACGGAGATCGCCAGCAGCCATTTCCCTGACACATAATATTCCAGCCGAAACTTCACTGGGAACTATTTTAAAGCAGCCAGCAGTTCATCATCCACCGGCGATGCTGAACCCAAATGCTGGATGGTATCAAAATTAAGCAACCACTCCGATGGGAGCGCGCCAACATTGGAAAAATTAGCAACACTTTGCGCCAGTTCAATCCGTTGATTGGATTGATGCTTCTGAAAACTGAAAATCCCCGCGGCTAAAACCAAACCAGCCATGGCAAGTCGGGAAACCCATCCAAAACCGACCCGCCATGCTGGCCTCTCCCGTCTGTCACGGAAACGCTGTAAATCGTCCTGTTGCACCGCCTGCATCACGCGTGCTGTAAAGTTCGAAGGCACGGGAGCATCCGGTAAAGTATTCAGCAACTGGCTCAATCTGGCTTCTTCAGCCAAATCGGGTTGTGCGGCAAGCAACTCGCTGATCCGGGCCTTCTCGGCCGAGGTCAAGCCAGTCCGCCACGTCAACTCACGCAACTCACTGTCGCCAGGTTCTTTCATCGTTATTACATAAATTCAAAACCCGCCGGTTCTGAAAAGTTTCGTTTTTTGTTTTCCGACGCGTCACTTGTTCATTTTTCCGCATCCTTCCACGCGCCAGTCTGTAGATACGGCTTTAATTTCTGCTTAAGCGCCTCGCGACCGCGATGAATCAGCGATTTTGTCGCTGATAACGTCGTCCCAAGGACTTTTGCGATGTCTTCATAGGAAAGTTCATCCTGACGGCATAACAGGATGGCAGTGCGCTGATTTTCTGGCAGGTCATGCAGCGCTTCCTGAATTTTTTCCTCCAATTCACCATGCAAAACTGTGTCCGGCGGTGAAAACGTCTTCACATCTTCATACTGCCGGGCTGGTTGATCTTCATCTTCCGAAAGGCTGGCTTCCAGCGATTCCGCTCGATGCCGGGAACGCCGCCGGATCTCATTCAGGCACAAATTGCGTGTGATAGTGAATAACCAGGTGGTAAATTTGGCGGTTGCCTGGTAGCGATCGGCGGACTTGTAAACCTGCACAAAAACATTTTGGGCAAGATCCTCCGCTTCATCGAGATCGTGAATAGTGCGGAAGATGACATTAATGACAGGCTGCTTATACTTGTTGACCAGTTCTTCAAATGCCGAGGAGTCACCACGCTTTACGCGTAGCATTAACTCTGCATCAGGATCCTGTTGAGCGCCCATCCGGGTGGTTACATTACTTGAAAACCGCGTTCCGGGCAAAGTTGCGTTCCTTGCTTCATGTAATTCATGCCTCTAAGCTGACACATCAGATGCCAAGTTTGCTCGAAAAAATTGAAAGCAGCGCTGCCACAAGGCTCGCCGTGCCTGGAAATCGCAAACCCTCCGAGGAGTTGCCTCGGTTCAAAAACTTCCTCAAGGTCGAGACGCACCGGTTGAAAATGTTGCATCGCGCCGGCGCCAGCGGCCACGAAATTTGCCATGCCCGCGCGACCATTCTCGATGCCCTGTTGTGTTATATCCTGAAAGCGGCCAGGAACAGCACTCCGAAAACGGACAAAATGCCCGACTTTGCCATGGTAGCCCTCGGCGGGTTCGGGCGATCGGAACTAAATCCTTACAGCGATATCGACATCATGTTTCTGCATGACGGAAAAATGGTATCGCGCGGCAAACCGGTTCCCAGCCTCACGGCACTCAATGAATCCATGCTCTACACGTTGTGGGATATTGGGGTGAAGGTGGGGCATTCCGTGCGCAACATTGATGAATGCGTGAAACTGGCGAACGAGGACATGCAATCCAAAACCTCGCTCATTGAGGCGCGTCTCATCTGTGGCAGCGCGAAGTTGTTTGAAAGATTTCAAAAAACAATTCTCGCGAAGTGCGTCGCGGGACACGAGAACGAATACGTCCAGCAACGTTTGCAGGACCAGGCTGCTCGCCGCGCCAAATTCGGCAACTCTCCTCTCCTGCAGGAGCCCAACATCAAGAACGGTTGCGGCGGCTTGCGCGATTTCCAAAATCTTATCTGGATGACTTTCTTCAAATATCGCACCCGCTCCCTAAGGGAACTGCAGGAAAAAGAAATGATCAGTCCGGCGGAACGCAAACAACTCGAAGCGGCTTACGACTTTCTCCTCCGCACCCGGAATGAACTTCATTACCACGTCGGTCGCCCGGTGGATGTTCTGACCAAAAGCGTGCAGCCCTCGGTGGCGAATTATCTCGGCTACACCGATCGTTCGCCGAGCCTTCGCCTGGAGAAGTTCATGCGCGTTTTTTACACGCACACGCGCAACATTGATTTGATCACCCGCACGGTGGAGCAGCGACTCGCGCTGGTGCCGCAAAAAACTTTCCTGCCGTCCTTCCGCCGCATGCTGAACAACCAGCGCGAGAAGATGCGCGCGCAGATTGTGGATGGTTTCAAACTTTTGGACGGCGAGATAATGCCCGCCACGTCGTTCGTTTTCCGCGATCGTCCCTGGCGTTTGATGCGGGTGTTTCTTTACGCCCAACAACGAAACCTGAAGCTCCACCCGGATCTCGCGCAAATGATTCGCAACCAGCTTCACCTGGTGGACAATTCGTTTCTTCGCGATGCTCACGTGCGTGAAACCTTCCTGGAAATTTTGGATCAACGCGGGAACGTCGCGCCGGTTCTCCGCCAAATGCACGAAGTCGGTTTGCTCGGAAAGTTTCTGCCGGAATTTGGCAAACTCACCTGCCTTGTCCAGCACGAGTTCTACCACCAATACACTGCCGATGAACACACTCTTGTTTGCATCGAAAAACTGGACAGGGTCTGGGGCGGTGAGGAAGCGCCGTTTGCCGGCTATACAGAACTGTTTCAGAGTATCGAACGTCCGTTCGTTTTGTACCTCGCTTTGTTGCTGCACGATGCGGGCAAGGCCTATGAAGGCAAGGGTAAGCGACACGAGGAAATCGGACGGGAACTCGCCGGTAAAGTAGCCCGACGCCTCGGGATTGATGGCGCAACGACACACATTTTAAGCCTGCTGATTGAACAGCATCTCACCATGGCCGTTATCTCGCAACGGCGCGATCTCGATGACCCAGTGGTGATTCGCAATTTCGGCGGCACCATTCAAACCACTGAGAATCTCGATCTGCTCACACTTCATACCTTCGCCGACTCCATGGGCACCAGCGACCAACTGTGGAACAGTTTCAAAGATTCGCTCCTGCACATGCTTTATATCAAGACGCGGGATTTCCTCCTCGGCGGCACCACCATGATTCGCGCTGAGGCGAAACAACGCGAGTTACTCGCCGATGAAGTGCGGCGGATGATGCCGAAAACTTTTACCGAAGAGGAACTGCAGGGACACTTTGAGAATCTTCCCGCACGTTATTTCCAAATCAATTCCGCCCGGGAAATCGTTGCCGACCTGACCCAGGTCCATCGCTTCATGCACCTGCAACTCAGCGACAAGGAGGAAGCCCTTGCACCCATCATCGACTGGCGCAATGAACCAGATCGCGGCTATACCCTGGTGAAAGTTTGCACCTGGGATCGTGAAGGTTTGTTCACCAACATCACCGGATCCCTCTCGGCCGCAGGATTAAACATTCTCGCCGCGGAAATCATGACCCGCGCCGACCGCATTGTCCTCGACAGTTTCTTTGTCACCGATGCACAAACCGGCTTGCTGGCGAAACGCGAAGAGAAAGAAGCGTTTGAAAAGTTGCTCGAAGAAATTTTGCTCGGTGGAGAAGTGGATCTGACCGGTTCGATCGCCCGCCAGAAACGCAACGTAACGACCTACAACTCGGTGGAAGACGAAAAGATTAAAACCATCATCAGCTTCGATAACGAAAGCTCGGAAACCCAGACCGTGATCGATGTGGAAACAGAGGACAAAATCGGGCTGCTCTATACCATTTCGCAGAGGCTCACGGAGTTGGAAATAAATGTTTCCCTCGCAAAAATTGTGACTGAGAAGGGAGCAGCCATCGACAGCTTCTACGTGACCGATCAGTTTCAAAACAAACTATTAGATCCCGATCAATTAAAGCACATCGAACGAAAGCTCCGCAGGGCAATCGATCGGCTGGGTAAGTAATCCGAACGGTTTTTCTCTCAATGTCACGGCTGAACAAATGAAGTAATCCTTTTAGCAATTTTGGTAGAGAGCCCATCCAGGGACAGGTTTAGATTCAAGCACCATGAAATCAACGGTGCCAGATCGGGAACAGTTTGTCTGCAATGATCCATTTATCACGGTCATTGTTTACGAGAATTCCGCCGCCATGCAGCGCGCCCTTCCCACTTTCCAAAGATTGGTCCAGGAATTCGCCAGCGAAACTGAATTTAAATGCGTTTGGGTTAGCTTTGAGAACCTCACCACCGAATGCGTCCACCACGATGCCTCTGCCAACGCCATCAAAGCAGACATGGTCATCTTTTCCGCTGAAACCAATGAAATTCCGGAGCATGTGCGTGAGTGGGTCGAAGGCTGGCTACCGCGTAAAAACCTGAGCCACAGCGCCCTGGTCGCATTGATCGGAACATCCGCCGCCCCTCACGAAGACATCACACCGGCTCACCGGTATTTGGAAAGTGTCGCCGCACGGGCCGCCATGGACTTCCTGAGCGAGGTTAACAATAGCGCAGGAACGGAATCATCCGGAAACGAATCAGATTCCACCCGCTCTCTCCCAGATCGCTGGGGTATAAACGAATAGAGTTACTTTGTAAGTTTGTAAGCGTCCACCCCAAGCTTCATCATTGATTGAGCCGCCGTCTCACGCCTGCGCACCGCGCTTACCGCTTACTTTTAATCGCACCCTATATTGTTGTCGTGAAAATGCGCTTCCATTGTGCGGCATGAACTTCCAAGTTGGTTTCCGTCCACACAACGTAATCCGATGCGCCAATCTTCTGTTCAACCGGCCATTGCGCAGAAATTCGCGCGGCGATCTGGCTCTCATTCCACCCGCGCGATTTTAAGCGTTCCAATTGTGTTGCCGCAGAACAAGCCACGCAAACAACCGCATCAAATAAAACAGCGGCATTTGTTTCGAAAAGCAAAGGTATGACAACGAAACCGACCGCTTTTCCCTGTGTGCGCCAGTTTTGAATTTCCGCCTGCCAGGCAGCGCGGATCCGGGGATGAAGAATCGACTCCAGCTTCGATCGCGCAGCGGAATCGCTAAAAACTATCTTGGCCAAATCGTCTCGCCGCAATTTTCCTTCAGCGGAGATTATTTCATTTCCGAAATAACTTTTGATCTCGCATAAGGCTGGGGTATCAGGCTGAACAATTTGACGAGCGATGTCGTCCGTATCAATCAGTGAATAGCCCTCCTTTACAAGCAAATTACCGGCGGTGGATTTTCCCATTCCAATGCCGCCGGTAATTCCGAAAAGCCTCACGTTGTTGCTGTCTTAAGGCGAATAGCTAACTTTGAATGTGCAAGCGTTGGTCAGCACAGGAATCTGGACTCCTAACAATCCAACGGTGGAACCACTTGTAATTTCGGTGACCTGTTCCCATGTGGTGAAATCGTATGTGCACCAGAGAATGTATGTCGTATTCGCAGCAGCATTCCAATCCAACTGAACCGCTCCAGTTTCGGTGATTTGAGTCTGCAGCACAGGCCCATCAAACGGAAACTCGTCATCTTTGTTCACGATTCCATCCCCATCAGAATCAATTGAATTACTGTCACGTAAAGCGGCATCAACATCGATCGTCCCGATAATATTACCCTGCGCGTCCCGTAGGTTTACAGCAGTACGACCTGCTCCCATCCAGCGGATACGTCCCCCGGTCTTGGATTCAAATGCACTTGGATCAAAAGGACTTTCTTCCAGAGTAATATTTCCAAACTCGGACTTTAAGCTCTGTAAATTCTCGAAATAAATAGTGAAATTAGGATCAACATTCAGAGCGTCTGTATAGCCTGCCTCAAAATCTTCTTCAATTTCCTCACTGAGGGCCAAATTCCTGACGTAAAGAGCGTTCTGCGCACCAATAGGACGAAAGCTATAAATGCTTGCAAACCCGCCGTCCAACCAAAGATGGCCAAGTGCCGCGTTGTTCTGAAACCCAGAACTACTGAGCCCGCGATCCTCGCCAGCCCAACGAATTTCCACCTCGCTAAATGCGTTTGCGTATCCCCAAATCGTAGTTCCTAACAAGTCGCCGCTTGCAGGTTTAACAGGCAAGTCGAAACCGTTTCCACTGCGCCATAGATTGTTCCCATCTATCCCCGTGTCATTCAAGGTGCCGGCAACGGCTAGCGTCATGCGTCTATCAGCAAATATTATCGTATTCGACACAATCAAATTATTCCCCGACAGGCTAATACCTCCACCAGCCCCGACAACGGAGATCGTGCCATTTGTAAGCGCAGCGTTGCCGAAACGAAGGTCAGCATTACCAAATCGAGTCAACAGTTCTCCAGAATGAATTAAGTTATTCGCCGAAACCGTCAAACCGCCTACTTCTATCCTGCCATGATTAACAAACCAGTCATAGGGAGCACCATCTGGTGCATTTGGCTGGCTGCCCTGCATGAATTTGACTTCATTGATTGCAGAAATCACACCGCCATCCAGGTTCGTCAGCGCAGTCAATCTCGGCAAAGAGTCCTCCCATACAATTCGTTCCGAAGTTATATTCAGATGGCCTGCGTTGCTAATGGTCAGGGAGATGCAGTCGAGATTCAGATTCTCTTGCACATTGAGCCGATCGTTCAATACCAGATGGTCCGCCGTCAGCTTGAGATGGTGAACTGTCGGTTGACCTACTCTCAATGAACGGGCATCAACAATCAGGACGGCGAAATTATCTCTGTATGGTTCGTTATCTATGGTGTAATTCCGTCCCCAAAAAGAAGAATATGCTTTGACCTCGCCAACAAGAGTGGGGAGTTCATCCGGAATCAAATCGTCTAGCGTGAGAAGACTATTTGTACTCCTGAGCGAGACATCCACGAAAGGCGATACAATGACTGACCGACGGTTTCCATAGAAATGATTCGTGGCTTTGATGGAAAGATAATTCTCCGCATTAATGCGTGCAGCAGCGAGATTTAACTCACCTGCTGTGATTTCGATCCGTCCAGGCAAGTTGGTAACCGATGCGGTATCCAAAACGTTCGTGTCGTGTCGAACGGAGTTGGCTTGCAAAGTCGCTGCCCAGGCACTGTACCTGATAGGAATGATAGAAGTAAACACCGGCAAGGGAGAATTGGGCAAGGCCGCAGTCGTTTCGACATCCCATCCGAAAAACCTCCTGAATCTCAAGAGATCGAAATTGCTTGGTTGGTATGTGTCCTTCGGCAGAGTAGGACTAAAAGAGGAATCCCGAAAAAATATGATGTTTGGATCGTTTGCGAAATCATCAAAAAACGAAAGTTCAACATCAAGGTCTTCTCCCGTAACCGGATGAACGACAGTTGTATACCAATTAATCCCAACTGGTGAAAATTCACCATCGTATGGATCGAATCCGCCGGACTTGAAGAAAGTTAATTCGGTGGCGAGTCGCGAACCTACAGTACCATCCGGTTCAGTGGGAAGTATCACGTAAGCAACCTGAACGTAACTTGTTCGACCGGAATTCAAGTCGAATGTCTCACGAACAAATTGCTGCATTGTAGGTTCCGTACCGCTTACGTTGACGAAGCGGGTTCTATAACCTGAACTCACGACATTGGTCACCAAGTGACTTGGGCTAAAAGCAGACGCCCCAAACGCATCATTGTAAGAACCTCTGCCCAAGATTCCCCCATCAGAACCCCAATATTCGTTGAATATTCCAGAAGTCAAAAACCCTGAAAAACCAAATGCACCGGCACTGATTACACTTTGGCTCAAATCAGCTGTTCGAGCTTTTAACGTCACTCTTCCGAATGATCCGCTGGTCAAAGTACCACGATTGTGGATATTTGTAGCCGCGATTTCCAGATTCCCTCCAACCCTGATCACTGCCCCATTCTCGTTGATGAAGTTCCTCCCTGGAATTGTCGGCTCCGTCCCTGTTGGAACGGTATGAAAGCGGAATCCAATATTGGATTCCATTAGCCCCTTATTCGTGTGATTTAGAGTGCTGTAGGTGAAGTACGGCCCCTGAAGGAAACCATTGGTTGCATAGAATTGGCCTTCATTCAAAAAGTTCCTCGCGTCGATATGTGGCGCGGTGGTGACAATGCCACTGTTGACATAGTTCTCAACCGTTTGCCCCACAACCGTCTGAACGACCAAACCCGTAACGAGAGCTGAAACTAAAATTCTATGCATAGAAAAGGTTTATCGTTTGTTCAACGTCCGAAAATGTTGTCTTCCAGTTGCTGAAGATTACTGCCTGTCGGATAAATAATTGGCGCGTTTGTCGATCCATCAAAAGAACCCCACACCCGTGTCATCGGATTGCTATCATTTAACAAAAATCCAAGCCTAGGCTGGTTCAGGAACTGGTTCCCCAATCCGGCATTATAGTTGAAGTACATTGGAAAGTTTCGGTTGAACGTAATCGTGATTCGCGGGAAAATGACACCGGGCCCTGCAAGGCCCGAATTTCCGTTTTCAGAACCGTTATGAATATTGCTATTGTCAATCCAGTTCCCTGTATCGGTTCGCGCGGCGGCTGTAAAGTTTAGATCATTTGCAGAGAAAACAATGTCGGGATGTGTGGCAGTTCGACGAACCACCTGATTGATCACTTGGTTGGAAACAATCACAGTATCCACGTATTCATTGGTAACCGAAAGGAACGCAGCCCCCACCAACGAATCGAAATGAACCCGCACAAACGTTAACTTATCAATCCCCGGACGAAGCCCGATACTATTGGTCGGTGCCAACAATCCCACTGGATACACTTCAAAAATTCTGTTAGTCGCAAAGGTATATACCTCGCGTCGAATTCCAAAAATGTTAGTAGCAAGATCATTTGTGCTAACAAATTCAATTGGGAAGACATTCAGGAAATAGTTGGTTTCGTTTCGAATGTAAGAAACGGTATTTGTTTGTTCAATACCCCCGTTTGCCAGATTGGTAAATACGATCGTATTCGTTACCGAGACGACATCTACCAATTGAGTCGACAGGATTTGATAACCAAACAAATTCGTAGGTACAATATAGATACTGCCCACCGGAACATTTGTTAAAACAAGGCTTGATATAACATTTGTTGCAAATGGACTTCCAGCAGGATCATATGGATTAGGCGCTACAATGGTTTCCTCGACAAGAATTGTAGCGTTTGTCCCAATCGAACTGGAATCTCCAAAATTAGTAACAACATTGCCAAAAACGTAATTGTAGTTTGTGGCAATGTTCGTCGTAAAGAACCACTGATGATCGATACTATAGATCACTGCAGGATCCCACGGAGAATTGGTCAGGTAGGCAACGTAATTCGAACTAACAATATTTGTAAAGTAACGATTGCTGGATAAAATCAGCAAGTCGGGATACAAACCCAGCAAGCTCCCCGGATCGTTGGTGCGCGACTGCTCGAAAAACGTAGTCAGGTCTGTGGTTAACAGAAGCTCCAATTGAGAGGTGTTTGTCCGAATGGTGAATTGGGCTTCCGCGAAGAAATCTGTGTTGGTGCTAATAACCACGTTGGTAATAAGAGCGTCTGTCGAAAATATATCGGGAACGAAACGGACCAAATTTGTCGGCATAATGAAGAACTCACCATTTCTAATGAACTCCGTATCAAAGTATTCCTCGACAACGTTCGTCTGCACGGTAGGCATGAAAGGGTTATATTCCAAGGCCGGAACAATATCTAAAATCCGAACGTAAATCGGACGTTCGCTGTGTTCGTCATAAATCACAACATTGCCAAACTCGTAATTGTAAAGAGTTACAATATTGGTTGTGTAGATTTCTTCGATTACCTGGACTGGATTCGCGGGGTAATTAGTAAAATAAGTGATTCTGTTTGTCGTAATCAAGGCACCGAGACTTGCGTTTGTCCCAGTAATCCACAGATTGGTATACATTATGTTGGTGGCATAAAGATCCGCTACTGTATTCGTTGTATTCTGCGATTGCTTGAGTAATTCGGCAAGATCGAGTGTCAGCAATTGAATCGGATTTAGAAGGTTTGTATGCACAACCCGGACATCTGGAAGAAGTTCCTCAACGTTGTAGTTGTTCGTTTGCAGCAAGTACTTCAGCCCACCCGCGTCATCGCGTGTGAAACCAGAGAAATACGCACCGGGCTGGAAAACTGTCGAAACCGATGAAACTGCTCCACTAGCAAAAAACTCTGTAGCATCCAATGGCTCTACCAGTGGATAAGCTCCAATGGGAGGGCCAGCATCCTGAATGTCAATAATCGTACTATATGTGTAAATTTTACCGTTAATGTTGGGCGTGGGCTCATATGAATAAGGATCGAAATTTCGCTGAATGACGTGGTAGTTTGTCAACCCTGGAAACACAACACGCTCCCGCAACCGCCAAACACCAACATCAGGATCCGCCAACCCCATTTCTTCTAGAAGCAAATGCATCCCAAAAGATTTGATATCGTAAATCTGCAATGACTGAGCACGATAGTTGAATCGCTGACTTTCCAACGGAAAATCGTCCAAATTCATTTGAGAGGCAGGAGGGAGTGCATTGAAAATGGCGATCCCTTCTTCGATTGCTTTAACACCGTTTGTCCCAAAATAATTGATGAAAGAAGAGTCAAAACCATAAGTGACAATAGGTGTATTCCAGCGATACTCCTCATCTCTGTTCATCCAACCGCCTATGTCACCGGGTTGATCATAATTCAACCTCCTGGTCTGCCACGACTCCAAAGGACCGAGCAGGGAAAATGCCCAGGTCGCAGGCGCAACGAAACAGAAGAAACCAACCAGAACTAAAAAACTAATTTTTTTAAATCGCATAGGACGAACGCAAGATTGTATTAGCGTAAACAAATGACCCGATAAAATGCGGGATCTTCTTCTGCACTGATTTGAATCAAATCAAAATTCCCGTAAGCAAAGCGAGGTGTTCCCACATTGCTCCAGCCCGTCAAATTACTCGCACGCTGCACCTGATAGACAAATCCCAATTGAGTATTCCATGAAAACCGCATCCCTTGCAACGTTCTCTGCATGTGTGTTTTAAGAACACTGGCTGCGTCCATCGGGTTTGTGCCTGCTAAAAACTCTGCAAAATTGGATGCGCCATCTCCGTCGGAATCAGTATCACCAGCAGGCCAATCTGCGGGATTATCCCCCCAAATGGATGCCTGCCAATCATCCGGCAAGCCATCACCATTCAAATCTTCACCCCAAGTACGCCCCTCTACCGGAGCAGACAATGGCGACCGCCGACCATCAGTCAACTCATACAACAGGCGAAAAGTATAATGAGTTCCAGGCGAAAGATTAATGACCGCGATTTGCATCCCTGTCACGATCATGGGAGAAGAAAGCCCACCATCCATGTGAAGTTCGTAGAAAGCGACTGGATAGCCCGACAATTCAGGCCATGTGACGCTGAGTTCAGTGGAACTCAACGCCGAAATGTAAGGTGAATCTGGGGGATAAAGACCACCATTTTCTCCTTGCACAACATAGCGTTGCGCAAATAGGTCGAGACTTGCCGTACCACCAATAAAGCTGGACCAAGCAACCAGAAAACGCCCAGTCTCATCTGCGGCAACAGTCGGTTGGATTTGCCTATTGATGCTCGTTGTGTTGATTTGGATTTCGTTTCCAGCAAGGTCGCCGGCAGAAGTCAGCAAACGACCAAATACCCCGTCATGAGAACCATCTTGTCCGAGACTGGTCCAGACCACCAACGCGTTTTCATCATGGCTGGCCAGTTTAGGAGCAAATTGGTCTCCGTTTCGATATGTATTCACTACAACCGGTGCGCTGATCGGTGAATTATTCACATCGAAGGCCCTGGCATATATATCCCAACTGTTCGTGTGCGCAGGTGTTAATTGTCCCCACGCAACCAGAAAACCACCAGATTCTCTCGCCGCTACAGATGGCTGCGACCCAATTGCATCCAGAGCACTGAGTTGAAACTCATCGGAAAGAGGCAATCCCACAGGACTAAACACCCGCCCCATGATATCAACCACATGAGAACCAGCGTTGGTCGCGCCAACACCACTCAATCTCTCAGAGGCCCAGACAAGAACAAAGTTACCATCAGCGAGAGCAGCGACGCTTGGATTTCGCTGATTCAGATGGGTGGTTTGGTTGACCTGGAGGTCGCTGCTTAATGACACACCTTCTGGGGAGATCACCTTAGCGTAAACGCCCTGCAAGCTGCCGTCCTGCCCCTGGCTCGACCATGCGACGACCAAATTCCCATCATTCAAACATGCAATGACCGGGTGCGCCTGCTGTTGGTTTGTGTAGGTATTAACCAACAAATCTCCCGTCGCGAATATTCCATTAGAACCCAGGATGCGAAGGTAAATTTCCTGCATTCCGATTGAACCACCCTGCCAGACAAAAGCGACCCCGCCGTCGTTCAGCAATGCAGCTTGTGGGTTTTCCTGCTCCCCAACTCCGATTTCATTAATGCGAAATGAATTGTATTCCCCGGACAAACTACTGCCCAAGCGGCGGGCACTGATGCCGGCACCAAAGCCATCGGTCACGTTATCCTGCCAAACCACCCACCCGCCGTCCGGGCCTATAGCGACATGACTCGCCACCTGATCCCCAGGCAAGGTTCCGATGATTGCATATTCGCCAGCAAGCGTTGTAAAGTTGTTTTGACCGCCTACTGCAGTTGCAAAGACGACAAAGCTGAGCGAAATCGCACAGAATGCTGAACGTAAAAAAATACAGCTACGCACTTTGCAATCCTATCAGGTTAAAGATTAATATGTCCATCTTATTGTCGGAGAAACCGGAGCGACCAAGGTCTGGTGCGCAACTCGGGCACTTCTATCCGACGAGTTCGTGTTTACAAGACAATGGCTGGTTGTTTTTCGCACAAAAATTTAAAGTTTTATTTCAAAGCAGATGTCGCTTCGGCTAACCGTTCCCAATCTTTATTCTGCCCGGACGGCGCTTGGATTGGCGCAGACCAGTTCGGTGAATTCCAATTCCGCATCTCACGGTCTGTCAGCCTCCATGCTTCGACGTGACCATCCGCAAATGAGAGAACATAGCTTGAATCATGCCGCTTATTGGCTGGCATACTAACGAATTTCCCCGATGGGCCTTGCCGAAGAAAGAACTTACCATCGCTAATACTGTCTTCGTGCTCATCGAGCAGAACAGCCAACCCTGCCGGAGAAGGGCGCGTAATATCAGTGAACTTTCGATAGATCCGATAATCCCCCTGGTTTTGGCCGGAAACGTTCAGCCCATTAATCCAACCGTTCATTGAGTAACTGCGCGTGCGGGGAACTCCATCCATGCGACTGTTGTCCGCCGGGCAACGGTAAATGGATAAAGATTTGTGGAATTGGTATAATTTGCTTTGCACGATCAAATTAAAATTGGTGGCTTCTTCCGGTTTTCGCATATCACCGAGAACCCACACCTCTTCATTCGGGGTGGGGGTCAGACCCCTGGGCTCACACCGAAGCAGATTGTCTTTGTTCTCATGGGAATACATGGTCCAAGCCAGTGTCAATTGCTTCAAATTGTTCAGGCAAGACGCTCTCAGTGCTTTTCCCTTAGCTTTCGACAACGCCGGCAGCAGCATTCCAGCGAGAATCGCGATGATCCCGATCACAACCAGCAACTCAATTAGCGTGAAGGCCGCGCCTGATGAGTGAGTCTCACGCTTTTTAAATGCGTTCTTCATGCTCAGCCCGACAGATTAACAACAAAAAACCGACAAAAAAGCTTAATCTAAGATCCGTGACTCAAAGCAACGAATCCTGTTGCGGACCTAGTTTTCTTTCCAATTCCTGTTGAAGCGTTTTGAAACCCCATTCTTTATAGCATTCAAGCAATAATTGAGTCTCAGGCGCCGCAATCGCCAAATCGTCACAACAGAGAACATCCGGCAAATTGTCGTGTAGCTGAATCAAATCACGATTTCGCTTCAACAAAGGCTCCGAAGCTTTCAATGCTGCCTGAATTCGAGAGGAACTCACCTCATCCAAGCGCCTGTAAAGTTCTTCAATGGAACCAAATTGCTTCAGCAATTTGGTTGCCGTGCCCGGACCTATGCCAGGCACTCCCGGAATATTATCGACGGTGTCCCCAATTAAACTAAGCCAGTCAACGATTTGCGAAGGTTCGACTCCTGTCTTGGTGCGAACATCCTCCACTGTCCAAACCTTTGGTTCTTTGTCGTTTGGATTCAATAGACCAACATTTGCGTCTATAAGCTGGAGGAAATCTTTATCGGAACTGGCAATGACGACGGAGAAATCTTCCCTCACGGCCCGCTTCGTAAGAGTCGCAATCCAGTCATCTGCTTCGATTCCGTCCCGGTGATAGGATCGAATGTTTGCCGCCTTCAGAAAACGCACAATTTCGTCCATCTGCATTTCCAGCAAGGAAGGCATTGCGGGACGATGTGTCTTATACTCGGGATGCAAGGCCATCCGTTCGGATGCCAAGCCGCCGTCCCATACGACCATTTGATGGGTCGGTTGCAGGAATGCCTGCATTTTCCCCAGCATCCGGATAAAACCATAAATGGCGTTGGTAGGCTTGCCAGTCACCGGAGAGGCGAGCTGGCGAATTGCATAAAACGCCCGATACGCATACGCATGTCCATCCACGATGAACAGGCGTTTTGCAGAAGGCTGCTCGGCAGTCTGTTTGGACACGTTATCCAGTGACATGTCGCAGCAGGTAAACTCCGCGCAAAGACGCTTTTATTGACCAATGGCGGCTTGCGATGGAATCGCTGTCCGCGCAAATGGAAGATCCTCATCCGCATGCACGCGCCTGCCAGAAGGATCAATGATCGTCGGGGTCACAAAAATCACCAAGTTGCGCTTGTCTGAAGTTTGCGACTCGCTGCGGAACAAACGTCCGACATACGGGAGGTCGCCGAGCATCGGAACCTTGTCTTTGATTTTCCGGATATTCTCAGAAATCAGGCCACCCAGAACGATCGTCTGCCCATCGTAAACAATGCAACTGGTCGTCACTTGCCGAATTCGCATCCGCGGCAGAGGAAGCGACACAGTCAAGCTTTGACCTTGTTGCGTGACAGCAGACGGAACAAAGTCACCGGGGTCTTCATAGCCGAGGAACTCGGTCAACGTCGGAATGAGTGTCATCTGAATCGAGTAACCATCCGCTGAGACATATGGAATAACGTCCAGGACAGGACCAAACGGAATGGCAGCGACGTCAAACGTAAACCTTGGCTGGCTATTCTGAATAATAGTATCACTGCCTGAGGCCGGAGCTGAGCTTTGATTGTCATCTGATTCAACCCCAACGACGATGGTGCGAAGATCCAAAACAGAAATTTGAGCCTGGCGTCCGCTCAAAGTAGTTACCCTTGGTGCGGAAAGGACGTCCGCGCCGCTCCGTTGTTCCAACGCACGGATGACCACCCTAAACTGCGGATCAGTTAAGATCCCACTGATCGTGCCCAATTCAGGAATGGATGCGTTGTTCGCGCCGAATTGGTTACGTACCCCCGAGCTAACCAAGCCGTCAGAGGTTCGAGGAAATTGGGTTGCAGGCCCGACGAATCCCGGACCAAAGCCTGGTCCCGGAAAAATACCACTTGGATTGGCCGGACTCGGCTGACCGGCAAAGGAAGGTGCGGTGCCACCTTGTCCACCGATACGACCTCCAGCCGCAAGCGTGTTGCCCAGGAACCAATCAAAGCCGAGCGCCTTGCTGTCTTCCTGCCCGATTTCGGCAAATTTCGCTTCGATTGTAACCTGAGGGGGGGGAGTGTTGAGACGCTGGACAGCCACCTCGATGATTTCGAGATCCTGCAAGCTTCCACGGACAATCAAATCCCCGGATCTATCGTTGAAGAAAACGCTTTTGGGGGGATCCAGAATCACTCCGGTAGAACTGAAATATTCGCGCACAAGATCGTTGACGGATCGCAAAGTATTGGTTCTGGTCACAAAATTCAGCCCAACACCACCGCCACCACCACCGCCGCCACCACCCTGGCTGATTTGACTGATCATAACTCGAGGCAAACTGAAGGAACCGCTTTCCTGACCGCCACCACCACCACCGCCCCCACGACCACCACCACCACCTCCGCCTGAACTGTTAATTTGATCCCCAAGACTCAATGCGCCGACGCTTTCCAAACCTTGCAGAAACGTATTTGGATCAACCCGAAAAGACCGGGTGAAAAGAGGTGTGGGTTCGGGTGTTCGCGGAGAGAACACAATCGCATAATCGCGGATTTCGTAACGAATAGGCTGGTCCGCCGATGTCACGATTGCATCCAGAACATCTGTCATTCTCAAATTACGCAACGGCGGGTTCAATTTCACCGTGACCGTAGCAATGTCCATGGCCGGCTCAATTTGTTCGATAATTACCGGCGGAGCATAAGGATCGGTCGGAAGAGTTGGGAAAGCTCCAGAAGCATCGCTGTGCGGATTGACCATGAAATTGAGACCAAGCCGATCTGGATCGCGCTTGATCGATTCATCTGTTAGATGTTTCAAAACCTCAACCAGCGGCAAACCATCGTAGCCGACTTCATTCAAGCGAATCGAATTCAGCTTGCCAGCGATTTCCTGGCGCTGCGGACTGGTATTAACAACGTCTCTTTGGTTTATGACAGGGTTGGGGAATGGCAGTTGATCCCGCTTTACTGCTGGAGCCCACGCGGTCTTCACTTCGACCATTGCATCGCGAGCGACCAATTCCTGGTCACGAATCTGGCGGCCAAAGCGCTGGTCTCGGATTAATTGCAGAAAATAATTGGCTGCCCTGTTATCAGGTTCAACTTGAAGGGCTTGCCGGAGCTTGGTTTCCGCTTCATTGATGTGACCTGCTTCAAACAATAATTTACCATCATGCACCAACGTCCCGGCGGTGATTTTTTCGGCTTGGAACTCGGGAATTCTTGCCAGTGCATCAGGGCTTGGCACCATTCCGCGCGACGCACTAATTGCCTTGTCGTTTTCCAGTTTGAACTTAAGCGCTGCGGCACTTTGTGGATTCACGCGCAAGGCGCTTTTGATTTGAGAGTCTGCTTCCTGAAGATCACCCCGACGGCGTGCTTGCTCTGCCAATTGGAGGCGGAGGTTCACCAATCCCTCAACAACTGCAGCTTTATCTGCCTCAACCGTTCCGCCAACCAACCCTACCCGCGGAAATAAAGCCCAGGCATCTTCATAAGCTTTGGCGGCTTCCACCAATCGGCCCTGGCGTTGCAACGACTGAGCATCTACCAGCTTCATTCGCAGCAGACGAATAGCCTCCTGACGACGCACAGCCTCCTCTTCCGCCAAAACTGCGGGCGCAGGTTGGGCCTGAAGAACGGCGGTATTAAATAAAAAGATTAGTCCTAGGGAGGATACAACTGCTCTCATCATGGGTTTCAATTCTGATTTTCAAAAGCCGCTAGGCGACTTTCATGGCGCGGGTTTCCATCTAATCGTTGTCTGCTTCTGGTTAGAATTGGCCTGGACTCTAACTTCATTCTCAGTGATGGCAATGATTTTGTAACTCTCACCGCCAAAAGTAATCACGTTCCCGACACGCTGGTCATTAAACGTTTTGTTTTCCAAATTATAATTCAAATCAGCAGCATAACCTTCCAAACGCTGGAATGGCTGAGTGGGTGTTATGACAACTTCCTGTTTACTCTCGTTCAATTCCAAAGTGAATCGCTCGGGAGTTTCTGCGGAGCCCTCCACTTTCTTTAATGTAAACAAATCGGCTTTGCCCCCTTCATTTACGTAACGTTGAACCTTTCTGCGTTCCGCGGGCCTGGCTGCCGCTTCCTTGGTAATGCCGAAATAAAATCCTGTCCCAGCCTGCCGCTCATAATTAATAACCAGGTGCAGCGGTGAAACTTTTGTTATGGCAAGTGCATCCGCCGGGTTGGAAGACTGCATTTTGATCAATGTTCCATCGGCTTTCTGTTTCCACATGGCCGGATTAAACAATACGTGGGAACCAGAAAGATCCACGCTTACCGCCTTGCGGGCGTTTTCAAGCGCGGCTTTGTACGGAGCCAAATCCACGGGAGGAAATGGCTTCGGTTTGCCAGTTTGAGCCAGTGACACCTGAACCTCCTCCTGTTTCTGCTGAATCGCCAAAAAGACCCAGATAGCCGTTGCTGCCAGCGCTAGCAATGCAAGGCTGAGAACGATTTTTTCGTAATGTTTTTTTAGAAACTCCATTTTACTGGGTTCGATTCAATTTCACGACTTCAAGCAGCAAAGTCACTTGCAACGGCTGCTCCGAAAGCACAGTTTCGGCGACTGAACCAGGCGTCGTTGTTCGGGGACGCTGTTGATAAACGGGCTGCTGCGCGACAGGGCGCCGTGCCCCGGAATCCTTGCCACCTGCAAGGTCAAATTCCATCGGGGAGACCGTTCGTTGCTGAGCCTGCGGCCTTGGCGCGTAGTAGATTGGAGTCGGCATGGCGCCGCCACCGCCGCCACTGCCAAATTCGCCAGTTGCAGGAACGACAAAAACTGATTTTACCACGATGAAATTAGTTGCACGCTGGAATGCTTCCAATACAGCCGCCAATTCACCACTAAACCCGCGAAAGCCAACCTGGTATGGGGCAAAGATGCCAAACTGGTTCGACACTACCGTCCCCCCCATAAACTCTCCCGTGCCTGTATCCTGAGGCGAAACGGGAACTCGTTGAACGCTATCCAATGCGTTCACACGCGCCGCAAATAAAATGTTACAAATTGCTTCAATATCATTCAACTGAGGAACCCAATTTTCGATACTGCCAGCGGGAAAGTTCAATGATCTTCGTTGGGCCGAAAACGTAAAATCAAATTGCTCAGGCAGACTGACTCCGGATTGTTCTGCTTTCGTGCGCAACCCTGCTATCGTGTTTCCCAGCATGTTAACGAATGCCTGATCGCTCAGTTTGGGAGCGGCGCTCGCAACGGGGATAACTGACGCGGCTTCTTTGCGAAACTGCCGGAGCCGCTCCTGCTCATTCTTCGCTGCCTTAATGTTCTCATCATTCGGGAACGCACCGGCATTCAATTGCTGCCAGTTAGCCAACTCCTGATTCAGTTCTTCCTGAATCGCAGTGTCCCGACTCATATTGGAAAGCCAAAGCCACACGGCAACCCCCAGTAAAACCAAGGCGGCAGCAGCGCTGATCACGAACACTAGATTTTTTTTAATCCAAGCCATATTTCAAGTTAAACGGCTTCTTGAGTTTGGCGCTGACACCAAACGAAAAAGTAATCGCCCCTTCGTCTTTCACGATCGGTTCCAAACTCAATCCCTCCTTCGTGAAATAGGGACTGGCCTCCAATTCAGCTTTCAAGGCGAACGCCAATTCTGAATTAGCGTTGGGGGTAACAGACTCTCTGTCCACCCCACGACAAAGAAACGAGATCATCGAAATTTCATTTTCACCCGGGGGCGCTGACGGCGCCGAATCGACTGGTTGTTCAGGCGGGGGGCCGAAGCCCATGAGGCCGCTTAAATCGTCCTGGCCTGGCAAAAAGCGTCCAGGCTGTTCAAAACCAGCAGCGGATTCAGCAACATGCGGTGAAAAAGTTTCAATCCAGACTCCCACATCAGTATCGAGCTTTTGTTTTGTCTTGGTTTCGGCCTGGATCACTATCCGGCGCAGTTCGTTCAAGACTTCAGCCCAGTAACGCCGTGCTGAGATCAATTCAGAGATCTTGTCCGTCTGCTTCTTGACGTTCTGCAATTCCGTCTGCGCACTGCGCATCGTCGCCTGCTTCGCCATCAACGGTTGCACTTTCTGCTTCAGTTCGTCCAATGTGGTTTCTTTAATTGAGACCACTTTCCCGTGAAACCATCCCACCGCAAAGACGATTGCCACCAGCGTAAACATTGCGGCAATCAAAAAAGGCTTTTTCTGCTGGAATTCCTGGCGCTGAATAGAAGTCTCAGGCATCAGGTTCAGCTCGACCGGGCAATGCGCAAGGTTACGCAAGCCCAACCCGACCACTTCACCAAAGGAATGCGCCACTCGGGACAGATCTTCGACGTTCACGGAAGGATCAATCTGAACGTTCCGAAATGGATTAAAATAATCGACGGGAATATTGAGCTTCTCGGCGAAGAACTGCGCGGTATATGCCATCACCGAAGCGCCACCCGACAAAAAGAGACGTTGCGGAACCGTTCCACCCTGTTGTCCGCGGTAAAATTGAATGGTCTGGTTCACCTGGATGTGCAGGCGGGTCATCACCTGGCGCGCAATCTTGGAAACTGCCGCCGCCTGCGGATCTTCCGGTTCCTCGTAAGCACCACCCAGACTGACAAAACCTTTTTCAATCTTGGCCACTTCAGCCTCGTTGAATTTCAGCTTCGATTCGTTCGCAAAATCCTGAGTGATCGCGTTTGCGCCGATGTTGATGCTTCGGGAGTAAAACTTGCCTTTTTCGAAGAACAGGAGATTGCTCGTCTTGGCGCCGATATCGAGCAGCATTGAGCACCCCTCACCTTCCAGATCGCCATAATTATAGCGGAAAGAATTGCAGAGCGCGGCCGGGGAAACATCCACCAACTGCAGTTTCAACCCACTGCCATCACCAACACGAAAGAGACCATCGACAACATCGGTCTTGATTGCGACCAGAAGAACTTCCAGTTCGCCACCGGCTGTTGTGCCGACGATTTGATAATCCCAGGCAACTTCCTCCAGCGGGAAAGGAACATTCTGCCGGGCTTCATATTCGATGATTTGCCCGACTTTACCGGTATCCACCGGCGGTAATTTTACGAACTTGGAGAAAACGTGAAATCCAGGAGCACAGACGTTGGCGATCTTCGAGCGAACTCCTCGCTCCGCGATCAATTCCTGTAGAGCGCGCAGGACAACCTGTTCGCGAGTCGATTCCTGCGCACCTTCCAACCCTAAGGACTTGGTTCCGTACTGAACCAGTTTCAGTCCACCAACTTCGTTCACCTCGAACTCAGCCAGCTTCAGAGTGCCTGCCCCGAAATCTATCGCTATAAATGATTTTGAATTCAGCACGTTATATCTCAGAGCGTTTCCAGTGCAAAACCGTTCGATATTCGCCCGGCAAACGCTAATATTAAATAAAGACCGTGCTGGGTACTGGAATTCAATGGAGGGGTCAAACAGAAAATCCTTTTCAGTAGGGATTTCACCTATTTGACCGCCCTGACAAGCCGTCCTGGTCTCAACCCACCTTCGTACGGAAATATTCGATCGTCTGGATCAATCCTTCTTTCAACGGGACTTTAGGTTCCCATTTGAGAAGTTTCTTTGCCTTGGTGATATCCGGACGACGCTGTTTCGGATCGTCCTGCGGGAGCGGTTTGTGCACGATCTTGCTCTTCGATCCAGTTGCCTGGATGATTTCCTGCGCAAACTGCAACATCGTCATCTCGTGCGGATTCCCAATATTCACAGGAAGATCGTAGTTCCCCATCATTAACCGGTACATCCCTTCGATCAAATCCGCGTAATAACAAAAGGCGCGGGTCTGTTTGCCATCGCCGAAGACGGTGATCGGTTTATTCTTGAGCGCCTGGCTGACGAACGCCGGAACCACGCGACCATCGTTGATGCGCATGCGCGGACCGTAGGTGTTGAAAATCCGGATAATCCGCGTCTCCAGCTTGTGTTCCCGGTGATAACCCATCACCAGCGCTTCTGCAAAACGCTTCGATTCATCGTAGCAACCGCGCGGCCCAATCGTGCTCACGTTACCCCAGTATTCCTCGGTTTGCGGATGCACCAGCGGATCGCCGTAAACTTCCGAGGTCGATGCCATCAGGAATCTTGCCCCTTTATTCTTGGCGAGCCCCAGTGCCTTGTGCGTCCCAAGTGAGCCCACCTTCAACGTCTTGATCGGAATCTCCAGGTAATCAATCGGGCTGGCTGGCGATGCCAGATGCCAAACGTAATCCACCGGCACATCGATAAAGATGAACTCAGTCACATCCTGTTGGATAAATCGAAAATTCTGATTCCCACCCAAATGCGCGATATTATCCACCGCTCCGGTTATAAAGTTGTCTATCCCGATCACTTTATGTCCTCGCGACAAGAGGAGATCGGTCAAATGCGATCCAAGGAAACCCGCGGCTCCCGTGACGACTGACGTGGGTTGTTGTTTGGATTTCGTCGGACGCTTCTTTTGCATGGGGCCAATGGTTAAAGGAAAATTGGTTTGCCGTCAAAAGGTTGCTTTGCCGGAAATGGCATCGGTGAAGAAGAGCCTTTGAGGAGAGGGAATTGCAAAATTGCTCCTGTTGAGCCTCCAAACAAAATTGATTGAGCGAGAGAATTTGCAATTCCCTGTTGCAAAAACAAAAAAAGCCGCCCGGTTATCCAGGCGGCTCGCGTTTATTCTGCCTACAGTAAACTGAATACTTCTTCAGTTCCCTTACAGCGTCTGCACCAGCACCAGAGTGCTCTTCTGGCTTTCGCCGCCGTTGTTCACAGCGGAAACCAGAACCTCCACCTGCGAGTTGCCCGGCAACCCTTCGATCGTGAAGTCCAGGTCCGCCGGATTTCCGACAAACACAAAGTCGGCATCCACACCGATCACCTTTTTCCAAACGCGATAGTGCGACGCGCGTGGTGCGCTATCCCATTTCATCGCGATGGCATTCGTGCCGATCAACACCGCCGTCAGGTTCTGCGGCACATCTGGAGTCGCCAACGCTCCCGGCTTCTTGAACCCGAACGACAACCAGCGCGGATCCAATGGATCCAGCGTCATGTGCAATTCGCTCAAGAGCACGCGCAGCGCACGTTCCATTGCTTTAGCCTTTTCGAGGCGGACCATCAGCGCCTGGTTCACAGCATCCTTCTGCTGGATGTGCGCATTGTTCGCGGCCAGCAAGGCATCGTAATGAGTGCCGGCGATGACTGCGGTGACGCCCAGCGGCGCGTTCTCCAGCGCAGGTGCGGCGAGGAAGTTGCCCTTCGCCGATTGCAACGCCGGCAACAACCGACCCGCTGTGAGCGGAATCGAGATCGACCCCACCAAACCCATGGCATCCCAGAGCTGGTTGTATTTACTGCCGAAGGTCGGTTTGACCACATCCCGCGCCACCGTCATGAAGCTGCGGCCAGAAACCACCACCGTATCCACCGCCGTCTTGCGCGCCTTCAACAACACCTTGGACTGTTTGTGCGCGTTGTCCGCCGCCAGCAAATCCGCGAGCTTCGCGTCGAGGTCTTCTGCCACCGCATAAGGCAAACTGAGTTGTGCGACATAAAGGACCATGCCGCCAATTGCCTTGCCTGCCTGGGTCACCAGGAAGGGCACCGTATTTTTAATGATGTTTAACATAGGTATCTCCTATCTATCTGTCACTGCTGCGAAGCGCCAGGCCATGGTACAACGGACACACGTCCATTCAGCACCCCGGTTTTCTGCCACTTCGTTTTGTTCGATTTTTTTGTTTTTTGATCGAACATTTTTGGCTCGTTTCTCGAACCGGGTATTTTTTCACACATTCGCTACCGGGCGCATAAGGGCAAAATTTGTCCACAAATTTTATCCGCCCTCCAGAGGCCTGTCCCTATTGGGTTTCGTGCCCAAAAATAATTTTATTTTTGATTAAAAAAAGAGGCCGCTTTCAAAATCGAAAAGCGGAAAACCAGGGAGCAATTCCATTGTAAGTCATTGGTAGTGAATTATATAGAACGCTTCAACAAATCCAAAAAACGAAATTAAATCGCGAGAAAAGGTGGGGTCGCCGCGTCACAAGTCCTTGCTAAATAACTGTTTACTACCTTTTATTTTGGTTTAAAAAAACACGTGAACTTCATCTTAAACTTCGCCAAAGAGTGGTTACGCCTCCTGGAACTCCCTTTTCGCCGCGCCGAACTGGCCGGTCCCACCTTCCGGAAGCTCTACGCAATACTTTCGAAAAAGAAATTGAAGGATGAAACCGATCGACTGCGCGCTTACATCATTAAACAATGGCTCCTAGTGCCTTTTTCACTTTGGCCAGCAGATTTTTTGGGTATGGGAAAATTTGTCGCCGATCAACTTGCCGAAGGTCACGCCCTCAGCGAGCAGATGGTTTTTCTACTCGATGGCCTCGATCGTTTTCCGTTGCCCAGCGCCCAGGAAATTGTCGCCGCCCAGGAACGCCGCGTCGAAACAGGTGATTACTCACGTTTCCTCACCAATCCGCTGAAGTTCGCCACGAAGCAATTGGAATTGGTCAACAACATGGAACTGCAACGGCGCTGGAGACGGTTCAAGGAGTTGTTCGATGTCGTCAAATACCGCGACGCTGATGGCATCAATCGCCGCACCATGTTGATGGAACGGAATGACCGTCCCGAGAGTTGGGTCTTCGACGGTAAAAACCCATATAGCGTCTACCTGACTGCGCTGAATTGCCTCTGTGAAGAATTCGATTTATATGGCTTCGACGGGGATCGACCCCTCCTGCTGAAGCCAACCGTTACCATCACCGCTTACGGGACGCTCATCATGATTCCGAAATACATGAGCTACGACGCCCGCCGCGATCTCGTGACCAAGGCCGTGAGCGAAGCACACAACGTCCATGAACGGAAACGCCAGGGCTCAAAGTGGAACATTACCCGCCAACAAAACAGCATGAAAGCCGCCCGCACCTTTCTGGCCAACGAAAAGGCATTGAAAGCCGGATTGGAAGGCGAAGCGCGCCGTCTTGAAGTCATCAAAGAGGCGAAGCTGGACCCAAACACCGACCTGCGCATCATCCGCGAGTTGTCCAGGATTGGGGCGGCATTGTTTGAGGTGAAGTGAGGCATTTTTTAAGCACCAAACGTCGCGTTCGATGAATGATATGTCAGGAGTAAATCGGGTATCGTGTGCGCCGGAATATCGCGGCCCTTCAGGCCGCAGGGAATTGCTGGTGACATTACCCAGGCCGATGGCCTGGGCTGAGGAATTGCGCACCTTTGGTGCTGAAGACGAGAGGCGAGCGAGCATCATGTTCGCCAGTTAAAGTTCGATCAACAAGGCCTAAAGGGCCGCCATCCCTCAGCCCAGGCCATCGGCCTGGGTATGGCATCCCAGAGAAAATGAGGCCTGAAGGGCCGCGATAATCGAACCTTTAAACCTGCCACAATCAATTATCCTGCATTCTCAATATTAGGTCGCCTTTCGATCTTTGCCTGGCCAGCCAGTGCTGGCCAGTGCTGCTTCAATCGAAATCCGAAAAACATCGGCATCACGTAACAGAAAAATCGAATCACCTGCTCCAACGACTCTATTCGCCTTAATCGGCGTCCCTTCCGCATCGCAAAGATCAATCTCCGCTAAAGAGATCACATCCGAGTCCGTGATTCTGAAAAGCTTGTAACGGTCACATTCTTTGTATCCTCCACGGAATAGCACAGATGAGCCTGAAATCGCAAATGCATCGGAGCCGGAGACTGGCACCTTCAAATGACGAACGATCCTCGACCCACGAATCTGCACCAGCGGAAACTCAGTGTAGTAGTAGATCCAAACAGCCGCTCCAGAGGTGTTCATTGCGTAGCAGTCACAAATGCTACCCAGTCCGGCACTTGGCTCAAAATCGTATACCTTTTTGCCGTCTTCATTCCAGGCTACTAACCCGGATGCCCCCAGAGGATGATCCCAGCCACAGTTGCCAAAAATACCCTCATCAAAATAGCTCGTCCAAATCCGAGCATCTATTCCCACGCGAACATCTTGGATGCCGTCGCCCAATGTTATTGCGCTAACGCAAGTGCCAGCCGAGTCGTAAATGCGCGCGTTCCTCTCGGGATCACTGCGGTTGTAGTGACACCGCGCGCAAACAAGGAGAAATCTTCCGTCAGGCATCGGTTGAACGAAATGGATATTGAATGGCTCATTCCGGATTGTGACCAGTAACTGGAATCCTTCCTTTTCAGCCCGGAAAATTTTGTAGTCTTGCGGTGTTTCCCCCTTACTTTTCGCGAATGTCGCCCCGCTATCGCCCGTCGCCCTGTAGTCTATTGGTTTTATAGCCGTAACGACGTAAGGGAGGCCGTCGAACCCTACAGAAAACGCCACAAGCTCGCCTATGTCCGGCTCATCAAACGTGGCCAATGGTTCAAGCGTAATGGTGGGCATAATTACTAAACGATTCGTATGGCTTCTGCCGCGTTTTGAACTGATCTAACTCGATTAGTCGAAAACTGTTTCTCAGAGTTAAAGTCAAGCATACAGCGACCCGGAATCGCCTCTAATCCAAACTCCCCGCAATCCCCACCAAAGAAATCAGTCTATCCCGAAAGTCCGCGAACGCTGTGGAGTCTGCATTGAGCAAGTTGTTCAGGCTGTAGAACTGATTGGTAGTTGGGGACTTCTCATGGGCCATGGCCAGGCTTAAACTTGGCACGTTGTAAATCGTCCAAAACTCCACGAAACCGCGTTGCTTGGCGGTTTGATGGCTCTTCTCAGCTTCGCCAAGTCGATTCCAGATATTCGATTGATCTCCTTTAATCTCAATCGCAACGATATTTCGTTTCGTTGTTTTTGACACTTCCTCGACGATGCTGATGTCCGGATCGGCAGAAAATGCGATGACTACTTTGCGTCCGGAAGCATTTCGAATTTCCATCCGGGTGGTGGTCTCTTTTTCAACCTTGTGAGCGACGATTGTATGGATCAATCCAAACACCGCTTCATTGGCGAGTTTTCCGATCTTGGTATTATTGCTGCCGCGAAGTTGCGGCCCCAACGTCAGCAGGGTTAAATCATCCAGCAAATTGAGGGAGAATCGTTCCGCGCCAATTTCATTCAACAATTCAGAAGCGCGTTGGGCGAAGACGCGGCATAACTCTTCGAGTTCTCCTTCGATCCGTTGAGAAATCACACCTCTCTCTTCCATGGCTTTAAATCGACCCAACTTGCCCTTGTTGAACAATTCTTTTTGGCTGAAACCCAACAGCAATCGGTAATAACCGAGCAACCTTGGGTTGGCCTTGAGCAAAACTGGAACTGGAAACAGGAACTCGCCACGCAGGCTGCGACTGGCGAGCTGCTGAAGATCAGTAGCGGGTGCGAACTCGTCGAGTTCGGCGTTTAGGGTTGTGAGGCTGATTTCCTTGATCGTTTGCATCAGCGCTTCCTGAAGGTAGAGGCGACGGAACGTTTCCAGCGCCGTTGCCATAGTCGCCTGAAGTTTCGAGGAGGGCAGGTGTAAGCTCATAGGATGGTTTTTTCTCGCGCGAACCATTTTGCGTCAGGGCGCATGGTTCGTTTTTCAGAAGAGTGATAGCCTCGGAAACGTAGGCAGGATTGAGTTCGATCCCGACGTAGCGACGTCCAAATCGCTTGGCGACGCGCCCGACGGTGCCGGAGCCAAAAAATGGGTCGAGGACAAAGTCATTCGGCTGGGTGGAGGCAAGGATGCACGGTTCCACAAGAGCTTGGGGAAATGCTGCAATATGCGAACTGCCGGAATTGCTGGTGTTGATATTCCAAACGGTCCGACGATTTCGGGTACGGCCATCCTCCGTCAGTTCTTTAACCGCTTCCTGATCGTAATGGTAATGCTCGGCTTTTGTGAGCATGAACAAATATTCATGCGCCCTGGTGGGCCGATCTTTCACGCTCTCGGGCATGACGTTGGGTTTGTGCCAAACGATGTCGCTGCGAAGAAACCAGCCATTATCCTGCAACGCCAATGCGAGTCGCCATGGGATGCCGAGTAAATCTTTGTCTTTCAGCCCCGGCGGATTATCGGGCCGCACGTTCATCGCACGGTTGGGATTTTCTTGTCCGGCGCGCGCCATCCACGATTCCCGCTGGTATATCCGTCACCGATATTGAGCCAGAGAATACCGTCCTGTTTCAAAACCCGCTTAACTTCAGCGAAAACGTTGGTAAGAGCCTGAATGTATCCCGGCAACGTGGGCTCCAACCCGATTTGTCCTAAAACGCCGTAATCACGCAATCCCCAATAAGGCGGCGATGTGACAACGCATTGCACCGATTCGCTGGGCAATCGACTGAGTGCAAAATGCACGTCACCTTCGATCACGACAGAATCCAATAGCTCAACTGGATTTGGCGAAATGAGCTTAATTGTATGCATCGGCGGGAGGTAGTTTGGATACGATTTCCCGGTTTGTCACGTTTCCGGTTCTTCCAAAATGGTCGCGTTCGATGAACGATATGTGTGGGATTGATTCGTGTGTCGTGTGCGCCGGAATATCGCGACCCTTCAGGCCGCCGGTTTCAAGTCCGTTACGAGGGCCAGAAATTGATTCAACAATGCTTTGGGTGCGGCAAAGCCGCAATAAGGTAGGACAGGCATCTTGCCTGTCCCATTTGGGCAGACGCAACGGAGAGAGCATGAAAACGCGCAGGTGACCTTCGCAAGACCTTCTCCAGAAAAGATAACCAGTAGTTTGTTGCACCATGGAGATCATCCGTGATGCCGAAATGCGCGCACCTCGTTCCCGCTCCGCCCTTCTGTTTGAAATGTTGTCGGGACAGGCTGTCCCGCCCCCTATGACGCGCACTCATGCCAAGTATACCATTTTTCGTTCTGTTTTCGAACCTTGGTTGGCCAACCTACCTGTTTTTTCGTTCCGTTTTGGATACCTCGTTGGCCAACCTACCTACTTTTCGTTCTGTTTTAGACACCTCGTTGGCCAACCTACCTACTTTTTCGTTCTGTTTTGGGCACCTCGTTGGCCAACCTACCTACTTT
>JACDHS010000187.1 GCA_013820875.1 Verrucomicrobiota bacterium
CGGTTACGCTAACCGAGTCCCGATCCGGACGGATTGCCTCTCGGTTACGCTAACCGAGTCCCGATCCGAACGGATTGCCTCTCGGTTACGCTAACCGAGACCCGATCCGGACGGATTGCCTCTCGGTTACGCTAACCGAGTCCCGATCCGGACGGATTGGCACTCGGTTATGCTTACCGAGACCCGATCCGGACGGATTGGCACTCGGTTACGCAGGCAAAATGATGAATTTTCCAATTCAGGTCTTTGTAAGTAGCGGAATAGAAGGAATTTACGATTGAGGAACACGGAAAGACGCGAAATTTTGGCGAGGCGATTTTTGCCGGGATTATTTCTGCTGGCGAGACATCAGCCGCAGTTACGGCTGCGGATCGCTTAACAGCTCGCGCTGCCAATTCATCAATTCCGTGGAGTGATGATTCCAGTTATGGGCGAGCAGCCCAAGCATGGCGCGGCTGGCGATGAGGGTCGGGTCAATGTGCATTTCGAGCCCGACATGATCGCGCTTTTTGCGCAATTCTTCGAATCGCCGTTTCTCCGCCTGGGAAGGACGAGACGGATGGAAGCGAACCACTTCCGGATGCTGCTCGGTCGATAGCGAGAGACCCCGGTCCACTGCGTTGACGAGTTCGGCCTGGCGGCGCGAGCTGAGATGGCGGGGGAACATTTCACTTAATGCTCGTTCGCTGCCGGCGGAGTTGGCAATTTCCAGGAGAACTTCGTGGGCCAGAATGAAATAAGGCGGTTTGCTGGCAGCCAATGCTTCTTTTTCGCGCCAATGCCAAAGTTCGCGCAGGACGGCAAGTCCCAGCGGAGTCAGGCGATTGCAACCGCGAATGCGCCATGGTTCTGTATCGGCAGGGGGCACTTCGGAGCATTCCTGGACCATGCGCGCGCAACTTTCTTCGTGCCATTTGAGGCGGCCTTTCTCGATGAGTTGGGCGCGCAGAATATCGGCGAGCGCCTTTAGATGATGGGTGTCGTTGCGCGCGTAAGCTTCCATTTTCGGTGTGAGCGGACGGCGCGCCCAGTCGGCGGTTTGCGACCCTTTCTCCAGGTGAACATTGAGGAATTTGGAGACAAGATGGTGCAAGCCGAACTGGCGTTCCCCGAGCAACCGCGCGGCCAGCATGGTGTCGAAGATAGTCGTCGGCACGAAATTGGGACCTTTGCGAAGCAGGCGCAGATCGTAATCGGCTGCGTTGAAAATCAGTTCATGCTTCTGCAATTCCGGCCAAAGTGGGGTGAAATCTGTCTTCGAAAGCGGATCAATCAATACATCTTCCCCTTCGATGCTCACCTGGAGGAGGCAAAGCTTTTCGGGATAAGCGTGCAAGCTGTCGGCTTCTGTATCTACGGCTACCCAACGCGCCATCTGAAGGCGCGAAAGAAATTCCGCTAATTTGGCATCTGTATCTATCACAGGAAAACTAAGGACTAAACTGGAGGACAAGCGACAAAGCAAAATGCATTCTTCTGCTCGTTGCAAGTGCGGAATCGGATTGAAATGCGCCCGATGCGCCCGAGGGTGAAGGAGCGGAGCGCGGCGCAACCGCAGAGCGGTTCGTCTCATTTATAGTTCATGTACAAAAATAACCGGTGTGACTTGCGGCTTCAATCGGTCGCCATTAGTCTCTCGTCAACTGAAAGCAAGAGAACAGGGCATTCAAGCGCCGGTTCGATCGCCAGGACGCAAAGTTTTCAGAACGAGCACGATAGATAACAGGTGGAATTGAGCTTCTATTTATATCTGGCGATTCTCACCCCGCTGATTTTAAGCGCGGTGATCGCTCTTGCGTCTCCAGTGCTGAAAGAGAAGTCCGGCTGGGTCGCGTTGCTGTCCGCGATCATTTCTGTCGGATCCATTTTAATGGTCGCTTTCAAGATGGAACTTCCCGGGAGCGTTGTCGTCAGTACGGAATGGATCCCTTCCCTGGGGATCAACTTCTCCTTCCTTGCGGACGGGATTTCCCTGTTCTTCGGTTTGATCGTGAGTGTGATTGGCGTCCTCGTAATTTTTTATGCCATCCATTATCTTGATCGAGGCACCCGGCATGCGCGTTTTTATTCCAGCTTGCTCCTGTTTATGGCAGCGATGCTGGGCACGGTATTTTCGAACAACCTGATTCTGCTTTTTTGCTTTTGGGAACTTACCGGACTGGCTTCGTTTCTTTTGATCGGCTTCGAGTTTCAGGACAGCTCTTCCCGCATCGGCGCAAGGCAGGCTCTCCTGGTGACTTCTTCCACGGGGTTACTGCTGTTGGTGGGCTTCATCATGGTGGCGCAGGTCTCCGGCAGCATGGAGATTTCGGAATTGCTGACGAGCGGTCTTCCATTGGAAGAGCACAAAGGCTGGCTCACGGCGGCGATGTGCCTGGTGGTGCTCGGCGCATTTGGCAAATCGGCCCAGTTTCCATTCCATTTCTGGTTACCCAACGCGATGGCCGCGCCCACTCCGGTCAGCGCCTACCTGCATTCTGCCACGATGGTTAAGCTTGGCGTTTTCCTTTGCGCACGCGTCTTTCCGTTTTTCATGGAACTGGAACTATGGCCGCAACTCCTCGCCATCGTCGCGTTCGGAACAATGGTGATCGCCGCCATTTTTGCGCTGCTCTCGCACGATCTCAAAGCCATTCTTGCCTACTCAACGATTAGCCAGCTTGGCTTCCTGATTGGCTATTATGGTCTCGGCCCCGTGACCGGTGTGGAATACGATTATCTCCACATCCTGAACCACGTTTTCTTCAAGGGCTCGCTCTTCATGGTCGTCGGTATTGTGGCGCATGCGACAGGGGAACGAGACATCCGCAAACTGGGCGGCCTCATGAAACGAATGCCACTGGTCGGCATCACCTGCCTCGTGGCGGCTGCGACCATGGCTGGCTTTCCGGGAACAACCGGTTTTCTGAGCAAAGAAATGATGCTCAAAGAAATTTTCGACGCGATGGGATCGCACGGTTTACTCGGACTCTACGCCACCATCTGCGTCATTGTAATGTCCGTTGTGAAAGTGGCGTTCTCCGCCCGGATATTCATGAACATTTTCATGGGTAAAGAACCAGATGAAATCGGGCACCATTACCACGCTCCTTCGTTCGCCCTGCAAGTGCCGCCGCTCATCCTGGCCGCATGCGCTTTCATCGGTGGCGTGCTGCCTATTATCATGGAGAAGGCGTTTGCACTCCTGACGGTGCCCGGGATCAATATCGCGCCGGGACACCTTGTGATCTGGCATGGATTCACGCCGGAACTGGTCATCAGCACCAGCATGGTGATCGTCGGACTCGTTCTGTATTGGGTGGGGCAAAAGACAAACTGGCGCTGGGCGGATATTCCGAAAACGTTCCGCTTCGATTTCGCTTTCGAATATGGGCTTGTTGCATTCTCCAAAGCGACAAAGTTGATCACGTCCGGGTTGAGTTCTGACCGGCCAATGAATTATCTGCCGATGATTTTTGCTTTTCTGATTGGATTGTTCGCATTTTTCTTCGCGCAACATTTCTCCAGTCTGGATTTTCTTCGTGTTGTAGAATGGAAAATCGATTACTTGCGGGCATTCGTCGCCGCTCTCATCGCCCTGGCTGTATTGGGCGCTTTGATTTTGAAACGCTGGACAACCCAGCTCATCTCCTTGTCCATCGCCGGCTTTTTAACCTGTTTTTACTTTGTTTTATATCAGGCGCCGGACCTCGCGTTGACACAAATTCTGGTTGAAGCAGTCACGTTGATCATGATTCTTCTGCTGCTCGGGCGCTTCCCGAAATCAGCGGAACGCGGTGAAGTATCAAAACGTTGCACGCGCACGCGACAAACATTTAATACGGTTGCCGCAGTTTCAATGGGTGTATTGATGACGCTTTTCGTCCTGATGATCACAGTGGATCCGCATCCCGATCCGATTGGGAATAAGTTCCTGCAACAAACTGTTCCATTGGCAGAAGGCAGCAATGCGGTGAATACCGTCCTGGTTGATTTCCGCGGTTTCGACACAATGGGAGAGATCGCAGTGCTGGTGATCGCGATGCTGGGCTGCCTGGGATTGCTGCTCCGTTACAAACGCACTGAAGAAGAGTATAAAGCCGGTCCGATGGGGCCGCCTGGCTTTGGCATAGATCATCGGGAGGAAGGAGAATGAACGCGCCGAATTCATTTATCTTCCAGGCGGTCGTCCGGTTGATTTTTTTCCTGATCAATATTTTCGCCGTGTACCTCTTGCAGCGCGGACACAACTGGCCGGGGGGCGGTTTCATCGCCGGACTGGCGACCGCTATCTCGCTTATTTTGCTCAGCCTTGGGATTGGCCTGAAATCGTTGCATCGGATCATGAAGATCGATCCCGCACGCATCGCGTTTACCGGGTTGACGATTGCAGTTCTGATCGGCGTTGCCCCAGTGCTCTTTGGACATGCCTTTTTGGAACATTTCAGCGTGCATTTTCAAAGCCCGATTCTGGGCGAAGTACACATTGGAACCGCGTTGCTGTTCGATAGCGGCGTTTACCTCGTGGTGGTCGGGATTGCGGCGAAAATTATTTTTGTGCTCGCGAAATCCACGCAGGGTCTTGGAGGGCTTGTGCGTGAGGAACAACGGCGCTACAGCTCGGTCAGAGAACGGCCCATTGAAGAGGATGCGCCGGATGAACAAATGGAACCCGAAAGTAGAGAGAGAAAACAGTGATGCAAATCGAAACCGCCATTCTCGTCGGCATCTTGTTCGGCTGCGCCACTTACATGATTCTGCAAACCAGTTTTGTGCGAATCCTGTTTGGCTTCGTGATCTTGTCCAACGCCGCGAACCTCCTCGTCCTCAGTATGTCGGGAGATCCTACCGGCAAATCAGCGCCAATCGTGAGAGATCCCAATGCGCTGATGGTCGATCCGCTGCCGCAAGCGCTGATCCTTACTGCAATCGTCATCGGCTTTGGTATGACTGCGTATCTGGTGCTCCTGCTTTACCGATTGTTCCTTGACCAGAAGACAACCAACGCCGCCGAAATGTACGCTGAGACAGAACAAGAGCACTGATGAACTGGACCATTGCTCCAACCATTCTGCCGATCCTTACGGCGCTGATTTGCCTCGTGTGGGGACAACCCCGCCGCGCGCGGCGGGTGCTCGTCGCAGCGTCCGCGACACTTCAATTGGCTGTCGCGCTGTTCCTGGTCGTGAAGACCTATGGGGGCGAAGCATTCGTGGTGGGCCTTGGCAATTGGTCCTCGGGCCTTGGCATCATTCTGGTGATCGATTTGTTGTCGGCAATCATGATCGCCCTTTCGACACTGATTGCGCTGGCATCGATTATTTACGGTTATTTCGAAATGTCCCGGAAGGTGGAGCATCCCCTGCGACTTCCATTGGTGCAGTTTCTTGTGGCGGGCATCAATCTCTCTTTCTCCACGGGCGATTTGTTCAACCTGTTCGTGGCCTTCGAAATAATGCTCATTGCTTCCTATGCCCTGCTGACGTTGGAAGCGGACGATTGGGACATCAAACATGCCTTCCCTTATTTCGCCATCAACCTCGTGGGCAGCACGTTGTTCATCTGCGGGGCAGGAATGGCTTACGCGTTGTTCGGCAGTTTGAATTTTGCAGAGATTTCCGTGCGCGCGGCTGAAATGAGCGCGGACCCGCGGGTGCTCGCGCTGGCGCTCCTCTTCCTGGTGATCTTCGGAATCAAAGCTGGCTTGTTCCCGCTCTATTTCTGGCTGCCAAACAGCTACCCAACCTTGCCGGCGCCACTCGCCGCCCTTTACGCGGGCATGCTGACGAAAGTGGGCGTTTACGTGTTGCTCCGTTTCTTTGGGACGGTCATGCCGCACGACTTGCATTTTGCCCATCAACTGCTCGCATGGCTTGCCGGAGCGACGATGTTGCTCGCGGTGATTGGTGCGATCTCGCGGAATTTTATCCGGGGCATTCTATCCTTTCACATCTTGAGCCAGATCGGTTTCATGGTTCTCGCGATTGGTTTTTTCACACCTCTGTCGATTGCAGCCAGTATTTTCTACATCGTTCATCATATCGTGGTGAAGGCTTCGCTGTTCCTGATCGGAGGCGTTGCACTTTGCCTGAACCGCTCGGACAATTTAAATCGAATGGGCAATCTATGGCGGGACTTTCCGTTCCTCGGAATTCTATTTCTCTGCCAGGCATTGTCTCTCGCCGGACTGCCGCCCTTGAGTGGATTCTGGGGTAAATATCTGATCGTTGTGGCCGGGCTCGATCAGCAGGCTTATGTCCTTGTAGGTATTTCCATCATTGCCAGCGTCCTCACACTGTTCAGCATGTTGAAGATCTGGAATGCCGCGTTTTGGCATACTTCCGATGAGGTGACGGTTGCCTCCGGCGACAAACGCGCCAGGCCGATGACCGCCGTTGTGGCGGTGCTTGCCTCAATCTCTTTATTTATCGGATTGGGAGCGGAACTGTTTTTCTCGATTTCAAAAAAGGCGGCGGAACAAACACTCGACCAGTCGCGCTATATTGAGCTTGTGAGAAGTTATCCAGGGAAAGGGACCGGCGACCGATGAAATCATTGCTGTTGAATCTAACGCTTGCCTGTATCTGGCTGTTTCTTAGCAGCACTCCGTCGCTCAGTTCATTTTTTCTCGGCTTCCTGCTTGGTTTCATTTTGTTGGTGCTGTTTCGTCCGGTGTTCGACAGCGCTTCTTACGTGCGGCGTTGCTTTGGATTGGTGACTTTCCTGGTCGTCTTCACTCGTGAGTTCGTCCTGGCAAACTTCATGGTGGCTCGTGTGGTGTTGTTTCGCTCCAATGAATCGGTGCATCCAAACTTCATCACCTACGACATCACCGGATTGAAATCATTTGAGATATTGCTGCTTTCCTATTGTATTTCGCTGACGCCGGGCACCACTACGGTGGACATTTCAGAGGATTTCAACACACTGGTGTTTCATGCACTGGATGCGGACTCGCCCCAGGACGTCCGCGCGCACATTGACCAAACCCTTAGGCCCGCCATTTTGAAATTCACGCGATGATAGTGTTGACCCTTCAATTTTGTTTCGCGGTTCTCACCATTTCGGTGTTGTTCGGCCTTTATCGCATGGCCAAAGGTCCGACGGTGCTGGATCGGATTCTATCCTTCGACATTATTACCAGTTGTATTGTGGGGATGATTGTTCTGCTCTCCATTCGATGGAGGACATCGGTCTTTCTCGAACTGATCCTTATCTTTTCGCTGCTCGGATTTTTTGGGACGGTTTCGTTTGTTTACTATTTGCATCGCACTCAAGACGTCCTGCCAACCAACGACGAAGACGACAAGGAGGAAGAATGAGAGACATTCTGACATCTTTTCTGCTTATCGCGGGCGTGCTCTGGGTTCTGATCGCTGCCATTGGAATCATTCGCTTGCCAGACGTTCTCTGCCGGTCACATGCCGTTGCGAAGGCCTTTACACTCGGGCTGTTCCTAATGCTGCTTGGCTATTGGGCCTACCTGGGTGAGGGAGTATCGGGATTGAAAGTGGCTCTCGCGATTTTTTTCCAATTGATCACCATCCCGGTAGCCAGCCATCTCATTGGGTTGCTGGCTTTCAGAAAGAATCTTCGTCGGTGGAAGCGGCGCCCGATGGATGATCATCGAATCACAAAAGAACCACAAAGCAGCAAAAACGTTTAACCTGAAACCACTTCCTCGCCTTTCCCTGGCGCCCGACGGATGCGCAGTCTATATAACATTTTATTCATCATCGGCTTCTGCCTCGCTTCTCCATTCTACTTTTTAAAGATGTGGCGGCGCGGCAATTGGACCGCTGGATTCGAACAAAGATTCGCGGTTTACAATAGCAGGCTGAAACAGGCGTTGACGAATCGTCACGTGATCTGGATCCACGCGGTAAGCGTCGGTGAAGTGAACATCTGCATCGAACTGATACGCGCGCTGGAGAAGAGGTTGCCCAATATTAAGATCGTTGTCTCCACAACGACCTCCACCGGCATGGGTGAGTTACACAAGAAACTGCCCATGCATATCGACAAAATTTATTACCCGATTGATCGGCGCAAATTCGTGAGACGCGCTCTCGCGACAATTTGTCCGGAAGCGATCATTCTCGTGGAAGCCGAAATCTGGCCGAATTTTCTCTGGCACGCTTCTGATCTTGGTGTGCCGCTCTTCCTGGTTAACGCCCGGCTTTCTGAACGGTCTTACCGCGGTTATCGCCGCTTCGCTTTTTTATTCCGGAACATCTTTGCGCGTTTCGCCGGAGTCGGTTGCCAGAACGAAACCGATGCCACGCGTTTGAAGGAACTTGGCTTTCGTCCCGAAGCAGTAAAGGTCGTTGGCAATTTAAAATTCGACACCGCGCGGTTGGAAGAAAAGAAGCAACTGGATGTGCGCCAGATTCTGGATCAAGCCGGCGTTCCAGAAGACGCTTTGGTTCTCCTTGGCGGCAGCACCCACGCTGGCGAAGAACAAATTCTCGCCGAAATTTACAAGCGACTCAAAAAGGTTTTCCCGAAGTTGTTCCTCGTAATCGTCCCGCGGCACTTCGAACGGAGCAAAGACGTTGGGCGCCAAATTGAGAATGTCGGGTTGAAGTGTGTGTTTCGGACAGAACTGTTATTGGACGCGAAGTTCGAGAAGGGTAGCGTAGATTGCCTGTTGGTGAACACCACGGGTGAGTTGCGTTTTTTCTATCAGCATGCCGATTTAATCTTTGTTGGAAAAAGTCTCACGGCAGAAGGCGGTCAAAATCCGATCGAACCGGGCGCGCTCGGCAAAGCGATGATCTTCGGCCCGAACATGCAAAACTTCCTCCCGATTTCAAATGTGTTTGTCAGCAAAGGCGGCGCTGTGCAGGTGAAAAATCGTGAGGAGTTGGAAAAGGTTATTTCTGATTTGCTCAAGAACGAAAAGCGTCGCCAGGACCTGGGCGAAAAGGCCCTCGGCGTTGTGCGCGAGAATCTAGGAGCGATTGATCGCACTGTGGACCTGATTGCGGAGAATCTGCGCGGCAGTGGCGTTTACGTTTCGGATAAATGAATTTCACCACAAAGAAAAAACAGAAACCTTATTGCAACCTGGAACATCGCACTGACGCACAGGCAAACCCCGGCAACCCATAAAATGTTACCTCCTTTATTCATGGAGTCGTACAACTGCGACTGAACTATCAGCGGCTTGTAGCATCTCCTCAGCTTACAGCCGAATGAGCCCACATTTCCCGATGGCGATGGCTTTCAATCTTAAGCGATCCACTTAGGATTAAAGTTTTAACCCTTGAAAACGTTGCCTGTCCCGACCGCAGAATGGCCACACAAGCGGGCTTGCGTGACAACCAATCTTCAATCCCTGCGACGTGGACAACACAGTGTGCGGACGTCGTTGCTGCAGTTTTAAAGTGGGCAACACACTGTGTGGTCGTCGTTGCTGCAGTTTTAAAGTGGGCAACACACTGTGCGGTCGCCGTTGCTGCAGTTTTAAAGTGGACAACACACTGTGTAGTCGTCGTTGCTGCAGTTTTAAAGTGGGCAACACACCGTGCGGTCGCCGTTGCTGCAGTTTTAAAATGGACAACACACTGTGTTGTCCACGTTTTTGGCGACCTAAAGTGAAAAACCCCTTATTTTCGACAATTCGCCCGGATGAAGCTTTCGCATCTGCCCGCAAACCACACGGCCTCTTGTCACCTCCAGGGTGA
>JACDHS010000188.1 GCA_013820875.1 Verrucomicrobiota bacterium
CGCCCACACAGTGTGTTGTCCACTTTGAAACTGCAGCAACGACGACCGCACAGTGTGTTGTCCACTTTAAAACTGCAGCAACGACGACCGCACGGTGTGTTGTCCACGTTCCGGGGGACTCAATTTGGCGGGCGCGGCAGTCCCTTGTGATCTGCTCGATCCCGACACCATCCATCCTTAAAACGGCAGTTAATAGCTGCGAAAGAACGCAAAAGGCGCAAAAACAGAAGGAGAAGCGGGGGATAAGAGAGCTTTTTATGCTGTCACCTGCTGAGGGAAAGAAATCGTGCGGTCATAAACGCCTTCTTTGCGTTCTTTTGCGGCCATTTCAACTGCTTTTTTAGGTTAAACGTCCATCAGAAGAACCGAGGCTTTGCAAGTGCCTGAAATAAAGCTGTTGTGACTTAGGATTCAACTGCGGAGCAGTTGAAACAACCGCCACCCGTAGGATGATCTGAAAACGGCCTGGAACGGTGAACTGGTGTGAATAAGTTCACCCGCTTGTGACGGACCCGTGTCTTGCGTTTTAATTTTTATTTATAATACTCTTTCCGAGTCTGAGCCTCGGGAAAACCCCGTGCCAAAACTTGTGCAACCAAGCGTCTATGTCCCAACTTCCTTCATCGAAGCGGTCCGCTTTCACTCTTATTGAGCTTCTCGTCGTCATTGCCATCATCGCGATCCTGGCAGGGATGTTGTTGCCAGCGTTGGCAAAGGCGAAGGAAAAGGCGAGGACAGCCAATTGCCTTTCGAATCTGAAACAGTGGGGGTTCGCTACTCAAATGTACATCGGCGAGAATCGCGAACAATTACCAGATGATGGAATGGGGCCCCTTTCCGGGAACGGGCAGTACAACCAAAACAACGGGTCAGCCGATCCTGAGGCATGGTTCAATGTGCTTCCTGCCCACATGGGTGAGCGGCCATTGTTGAGCTACACGATTAATGCGGCTGGAACTGCCACTGCCAATTCACAGCGTCTTCCTTTTCCAGGGGGAGTCGGCAAGATCTGGCATTGTCCGTCTGCGAAAATGACTTCCGGTGAGCTATTGAGCGGTCTTGATACTCCGCGAACCCAGGGATTCTTCAGCTATGTCATGAATTTGGATCTGAAGAGGCAAGGATCACCGGCGAGTGCACCGCTGCGAGGTCCCATGCCTAAAATGTCGGAAGTTCGTTCCATTTCACGGACAGTGATGATGTTGGACACCCGATTTGCGCCCTCTGAAAGTGCCAGCGGCGGTTCCTTCAATTCAAAAGATCCCGCGTCTCGCTGGCGCTCCTTTGCCAACCGGCACAACCAGGGAGGAGTTATCACTTTCGCTGATGGACACGCGCGATTCTACAAGCGAGACACCGTCCTTGAAAGCGGAACAGCCAGTCCAGCGGCTGTTCAGGAATATACCGGCACGCCCTTGATCTGGAATGTACGATTCCGAAACGTTAATCCTTAAGCTTAACCAGCAGCCTTCCATGCCTTTTTTGTCTTCCATCAAAATACAAACGAAAATGAAAACATGCTTCCTTGATAAGTCCTTACCTGAAGTGACGCGCATTGCGTTCAAGCCTCTTCACTCAATACTCGTTGTACTAGCGTTCTCGGCGCTGGTTTTGTTCGGAGCCAATACGGCCTCCGCCAGCCTGGTCATCGCTGAAGCTTATGGCGGCGGCGGAAACAGCGGCTCGACATGGAAAAACGATTTTATCGTCCTGTTCAATCGCGGGGCAACTGAAGTGGATGTGAATGGCTGGTCTGTGCAGTATACAACCGCCACCGGACCAACCGGCACAAATCACTGGGCAGTGACCCCGCTCGCCACCAGTAGCAAAATCATTCCGCCTGGTGGGTATTTTCTCATTCAACAAGCGCCAGGGACTGGAGGTAGCGTGGACCTGCCGACCCCCGATGCGATCGGAACTTTCGCAATGGTGCTTGGTGCCTTCAAAGTGGCTTTGTGCAACACCACAGATGCTTTGTCAGGCACATGTCCAACAGGCGGCAACATCGTTGATTTCCTCGGTGCCGGCTCGGCCAATTGCTCAGAAACATCCCCTGCATCTGCTCCCAGCAATACGGCTTCGATCCGGCGAAAAGATGGCGGCTGCCTGGACACCGGAAATAATTCGACCGATTTCGAAACGGCCAACCCTCCCACTCCACGCAATAGCAGCTCACCATCTCAATCCTGTACTCCGGTTGCTCCCCAGATCACCAGCGACCCGCAAAGCCGCACAAACAACGCGGGCACTACCGCTACTTTCACCGTTGTCGCCAGCAGCACCGGCCTGACTTATGAATGGAAAAAGAACAACGATCCAATCAGTGATCCGAATGTTTTGGGAGTTAACAGTGCGACTCTTACCATCACCAGCGTTACCTCTTTGAATGCGGGCAACTATCATGTTGTGGTGGCAAATGAGATTGACTCGGTAAACAGTCAATCTGCGACTCTGACGGTAATTGATCCAGCCATCAGCACCCAGCCAACCAGCAGGACCAATCTTATCGGCGATACCGCCAATTTCTTTGTGGGTGCTGGCGGTCTCGAACTGACTTATCAATGGCGCAAGGATAATATTGACCTGCCGAATGGCACCACAGCCGCCTTAAACATAGCCGATCTTCAGTCTTCTGATGCCGGCGAGTATTCGGTGGTTGTTTCAAACAGCAATGGCAATTCTGTCACCAGCAGTGTGGTGAACTTGACGATTGCTGCCACCCCTTCCACTCGGCTTGCACGCTGGACTTTCAACGGTAACTTCCAATCAGCGACAGAACCAGCATCGTCGGAAGCTGTTAACACGGCATCAGCATCTTTGGTCGGGAGCACAACTGGGGATCATTTTGCCGGATCCTTTTCTGATCCAGGCCAGGTTTTGGAAGAGATTAATCGAGGTTGGCAAACCGCTGGCTATCCTGCTGTAGAGATTGGCAACAAAGAAAGCGGCGTTCAATTTAACGTGAGCACAGAAGGTTATCAGGATGTGTTCCTTGCATGGGAACAGCGCCATAGCGCTACAGCGAGTAAATATATCCGTCTGCAATACAGCACTGATGGCGTCAATTTTGTGGACGGACCGGTAATTACAATGATGACGAACAGCTCGTTCGAATTTTTTAGCGGCAATCTGGCTGGCATCTCTGGATTGAATAACAATCCAAACGCTGCGTTCCGCATAGTCACTGAATTCGAAAGCACTGCAACCGGCAGCGGCAATGAGAGCTATGCAGGATCCGGGAACAACTACGGCACAGTTGGAACCATTCGCTATGACATCGTGAGTGTTTACGGCAACGTATTGGGAACAATCTCTCCGATTCCGCTGAATGTCACACGCGATGGAAATGATTTGGTGCTGACTTGGTCAAACCCTGCATTCGTTCTGCAATCCGCCGACGAAGTGAACGGGACTTTCACCGAGATTCCGAGCGCAACCAGCCCATATACAACATCGCTTGGAGGCGCGCGTAAATTCTTCAGACTAAAATACTAATTTCAACGTCTCCACACAAAGGACGGAGGTAAACCCTCCGTCCTTTTTTATTTTCATTTTCCGTCACCGCCATTATCAAACCCTTGTTGAAACCGAATCTGCACAAAGCTGTTTTCCTGGATCGCGATGGAACTTTGATCGAGGAGAAGAACTATCTGCACAAACCGGAGGACGTGGTCATCTGTCCCAACGCCAGTGAAGGATTGAAGAAACTTCAGGACGCTGGTTTCAAACTTTTCATAGTCACCAACCAATCGGGGGTGGGCCGTGGCTATTTCACGCTGGCCGATGTGGACAAAGTCCACGCTCATCTCTGCGAGGCATTGGGCAAAGCCGGTGTGCGGTTCGAAAAAATCTACATCGCTCCCGAGCATCCCGATCATCCGAGCCGCGGACGCAAACCGTCCCCGCAATTTCTGTTCGATGCACGCGATGAGTTCGGGATCGATCTGGCCGAAAGCTATATCATCGGCGACAAAGTGATCGACCTGGAATGCGGATGGAACGCTGGTGCGAAGAAAAGTATTTTGGTGCGGACGGGTTATGGGAAGACGGTGGAAGAGAAGACTCCCGAAGTGCTGGCAAAGGCGTGGGTGGTGGATGATTTGTTTGCGGCGGCCGAGATGATTGTTTCGCATGGGGACCGCACTTTGATCTCGAGGTGAGTCGAAGCCGACTGACGGTGGGGCGTTGCTGCGCCGACGCCCTGATTTCTGCCTTCCGCAATTCGTGGTTAAGTTTGGTGCGTGCGTGTTGTTGTTATCGAGTTTACTGGTTAGTCAGGCAGCCTGGTAATTTCATCGGCTTTGCAATTGCGACACGCACGTACCAGCCCCCGAGAGGATTTGAAAAAGGCAGAAATTAGGGCGTCGACGCAGCAACGCCCCACCGGATTGGGTGTGCTTCGCACCTCGATGCACAAGCTCAAATAACACAAGTATTATACAAACCCATTCAAGCAGCGAACCACTCCGCCAATCGCTCTCGTTCCGCGCAACGCAACACAAAAAGATGCTGAACGTGCTGTTCCAGCGCGGATGGTTTTGTGAGCAGTTCGATTTTCGAATTTGCGATTTCATTAAAATAGCGTTTTGCGGCGGTTTCTCTTCCCTTTGGCGTTTCGATCTTTTGTGTGGCAGAGAAGGTTTGATTTCTCACCAGAGAGTCGAATCTGGAAGAGACTAAGGCGCGCAAAATTTCAACTCGGGATGCGCGACGATCTGCTCTCGCACAAAATCACCGAATGCCTGGCGCAACTGTTCCGTAATCGTCCCTTCGCCAACCTGAAACCGTGTTTCGTCAATCGTTGCAACGGAGGCAAGTTCTTTGGTCGTGGAGGTGATGAAGCATTCCTGAAATGCTCCCAGGTCTTCAACCCGAACTGTTTGCTCGCACGGCTGGATGCCGGTGCGTGGAGCAACCTGCTCCATAAGAATCTGCCGCGTAATCCCCGCAAGAATGCCGGCTGAAAGAGGCGGCGTGATCAACATTCCATCCCGGACAAAAAACAGATTCGACACGGCGGCCTCGGTAATTTCCCGGGACAAATTGGTCATGACAACTTCATCGGCGCCGCGCGCCTGTGCTTCGCGCAAACAAAGAATGTTGTTCAGGTAATTTCCCGTTTTCCACGCGGGATTTACGGTTTCGGTGTGCAACCGGTGCATGGCGGTTGCCACGCTCAACCGCAGCCCGGTCTTGTGCCATTTTTCGAGCTGTTCCTTGAGCGGTTGCACCAGGATGAGGTAGCTGGACTGGTCGGCAAATGCGGTATCCAATCCGATCGCTCCCGCCCCGCGCGTGATTTGCAGCCGGATATAAAGTTCGGTGGCCTGGCCGTGTTGTTTAAAAAAGGCGTGGACCGTTCGTTGAATCTCCTCCAGGACACGAGCGCGATCCAATGGCAGTTCCATGTGAAGGGCCTGGGCCGACTTTTCCAGGCGTTGCCAATGTTCTTCGAAGGCAAAAATTGTTCCCGTGTAAGTGCGCCAGACTTCGTAAATGGCATCGCCATATAGGAAACCGCGATTCAAAGGCGTGATCGAAGGCTCGCTGGCTGAATGCAATCGACCGTCCGTGTTTGCCTGGATGTAATGTGATGCCATCGGAATGCAATAAATGCGGAGCTCTTCCAGGAAGCAAGAAATAATCGGACGAGGCAGAGTTGCCTGCAACAGTGAGTGTGATTTAAACAGGTGAGATGGGGGTGAGACAAAGGTTGCCTCGGTTCCGTAAAAGTTACTAAGTTTTACAGATGTTCCGCATACCTTTCCATTGGCAGGTATTTATTGCCCTGGCTGCCGCTTTCATCGTTGGACGACTGGTGGGTGACACAGTCGCCGTATTTGGAGTTCCGCTGATCGAGATCTTTGGATTTGTCGGACAAATGTTCCTGCGAGCACTCCGAATGCTGATCGTTCCGCTGATTGTGTCGGCCATTATTACTGGCGTCGCGGGGCTTGGAGCGGAGCGGGCATTTGCGCGACTCGGCGCCAAGACGCTCACCTATTTTCTTGGCACTGGTCTGATTGCCGTGCTCATCGCAGTCAGCCTCGTCAACTGGATCAAGCCAGGAATGGCCGATGGCAAACCGGTGAATCTCGGTCTCACCGCCGATCCTGTTGCTGTTCAGAAAGCTGTCGGAGAACGCGACGCTAAAGATGTGGTGGAAGTGTTTCTTCGAATGATTCCGGAAAATGTGGTGCAAACAGCCGGCAACAATTCCGACATCCTGGCGTTGATCGTCTTCAGCATTTTGTTCGGTTACTTCACCGGACGCATGGACAGCGACGCGGCGCGGATCGTGAAGACTTTCTGGCAGGGTGTTTATGATGTGATGATCCGGATCACCGACCTGGTCATGAAATTTGCGCCGATTGGAATTTTTGCATTGGTCGCAAAGATTGCCGCCACTCTGGACCTGGCACAGTTGGGCCATTTGTTTTGGTTCGTGTTTACAGTTCTCGCCGGTTTGGGTTTGCAATTGTTCGTTGTGTTGCCGCTCCTGGTTTGGATTTTCGCCAGGGTCAGCCCGATCAAACTTTTCCGCGCCTTGTCACCCGCTTTGTTGACTGCTTTTTCCACCAGCTCCTCTTCTGCCACGCTGCCACTGACTCTTGAATGTGTTCAGAAAAATGCGGGTGTCTCAACGCGCATCAGCAGTTTCGTCGTTCCACTGGGAGCAACTGTTAACATGAACGGGACCGCGTTGTTTGAATGCGTGGCCGCCATCTTTATCGCCCAGTTGTACGGCCTGAATCTCGGGTTCGGCACGCAGTTACTCATTGTTCTGCTGGCGTTGTTTACTTCGATTGGAGTGGCCGGGGTGCCCAGCGCCAGCCTCGTGGCAATCGTGGTGATCCTGGGTGCCATCGGTTTGCCTGCGGAAGGCATCGGCTTGATTATGGTGGTCGAGCGGGTGCTTGATATGGCGCGGACCGCCGTCAACGTGTTCGGCGATAGCTGCGGCGCGATCGTCATTGCTCGCACCGAAGGTGAAACGGACTTGTTCAAACCTGCGGCGTCCCGAGGTGTTTGAGGAGAACTCACTGCAACGCTCGCAGAGAATCTCCTTCCAATAACAGGACCGGGCAATAAAGGCCTTGTTCTGTTCGCTGCCACCATTGGCCGGTTCTCCGGCGTGTCTCGATATCGGTGAAGCGATAGTCGTAAACGGTAGCGCGAATTAATTTCGGCGGTTGATCTGGGAAAGGATTTTTCTCCAGCAGGCGCACAACCTCTGGAGAACCTTGCAGCAGACGTTGACAGAAGTTTAGAAACCACTGGTTCTGCTGATAGCTCCCCAAAGCTGCAAACCACATTTGCCAATCCAGGCGCGGTTGATGGGGTGAATTAAATCCGGGCGCACGTTGCAAGTCGCCCGGTTTGTATTTGAATTCATACACCTGCCACGTTTTCCCGTCGTTACTGCCTTCGATGATGATCTCCGGACGGTTGGTCGTCATCACTGCGAAGAGACCATAAGTATTCACAGAGCGGAACGGCGCGAACCAACTTTGTGTTTTGCTCATCCATTCCGGCCAAAGAGAAGTCATCTTCAGATTCCGGGCGAGAAGTGGAATCGTGAGGAATAGAAACAATAACAGCAGAAGAACCGCTGCAATCTTTCGAATTCTCTGCGCGATTGTTTTTGCGGCGCAGGAAAATTGCTCGGCGAATTTCCGACGCTGGACATCCAACCGTTCCCGCCATTTGCCATGAACCCATTTTTGGAGATCGAAATCATCCAGCAATAAGAGGCACAAACTCAATGTCAGAAAATTGAAAAACCCATAGTTTCCCGTGCTTGCGATCAGCACCTCCAGCGCAACAAATGCACCCACGGCAAAAATTCTGAGGCGTCTGGGCGCGAAGATAAAAAACGGAATAACGAGTTGAACCGCAAACATCGCCCCTACGCAGAATTGATGGAACCAGAGCGGCATCTGGTGCACATACCAACCAATGAGCGTCGGCAGCGGTTGCGTCTCGTAATGATACCTCAAGGCGGTGAAATCGCGCCAGGTCGGATCACCGCTCGCGAGCTTCACAAGTCCGGATTGAAACATCAGCCTGAATAAAACCCATCGCAGCAACCAATGAACGATGCGAGACGGAGGGGTTTCGCGGATGAAACCAGGCAGCCAGTGGCGGGGCGCAAAGAAGATGCTTAAGAAACCCACTTCCAGGAGCATGCTGTCCCATTGAAACCCGGTGAACTCGCGCGCAATGGTGGTAAGCGACAGGTAAAGCACCCACAGCAGGAACAAGCAAAGCGGTGGAGCCACTCCAGAGAAGAGAAGTCCGGCCAGAAGCATTCCGGCCCAACATTGAAATTGTAAAAAGCCGTCGCTGACATTGAACCAGGAGAGCGTTGGGAAAATTCTATAGCGATCCACCCCAACCCCTTCGCGATCCATGTACGCGGAAAGCGATTCCATGGTATCCGCCGCTGGGAGGATTCCAGTTCCACCCAACAACCCGGGCACCTGGACAAGCAACGAAAGAAACGCGACGAAATAGATCATCGCCAGCAAGCGCAGAAAAATCCAACGCGTCAAAAAATAGGTGGGCCGCTCCACGTGCTTGCCCCACATGAGACGTGTGAGAGCGGAGAAGAACTGGCGATTACGCGAGACCATCCCGTAAACCGCTTCTGAGACAGGCGCAAAGCCGGGAACTTTTTCGTAAAACCGCAATGGCCATTTGGAACAACCTTCGGCGAGGCCGCGAAAAACAGCTTCGGATCCACTGTAAACCTCGCCATTTTTTTGGACCAGTTGGACAGAAGTTTCGAACTTCTCTTTCGGAATCTCGGGAAAGCGTTCAGAAATGGTGGGATCCTGCGAAGGCAGAAACTGAACATCCCCAGCGGTGGTCTGCTCCCAGCGTCTCACCCATAAAGTGCAAAAGCCGCAATCGCCGTCAAAGACTATCAACGGCTTCTCAGGAGGCGATTTGACTCGGATGCCAGTATTCACAGAAAGACGGAAGAACGTCGCGCACTGCCGGTTCTGATGTCAATTCCTCTCGGAACTCCGCGAAATATAAAAAACAGGCGCTAATAGCCGCGAAAGAACGCAAAAGGCCCAAAAACAAGAGGAGAAGATGAGATGGGCAACGTTTTATGCTATCACCCGCTGAGTAAGAGATCTCACCGTGCAAGACGGCCCTCAAAAAAGACTTTTTTGACCAAAGTCAGGACCGTCTGGCCATCGAAACGGACTTTTTTGGCCAAAGTCAGGACTGACTTTGCTCAAAAAAGTCTTTTCCGGCCATTGTCGGTCCTGACATTGCCCAAAAAACTCTTTTTCGGCCAAAGTCAGGACCGACTGCCCACCTAAACGGACTTTTTTGGTCATTGTCAGGACTGACTTTGCTCAAAAAAGTCTTTTCTGACCGTTGTCAGTCCTGACTTTGGCCAAAAAACTCTTTTTTACGCAATGTCAGGACCGGGCCCGGCCTCCAAAAAGAAGTCTTTGTCTCGCGTAACCGCCTCTCCATTAACAACTATTAGCGCAGATTTAGGTTCTTCGCTGTTTTCGGTGGAATAGCCATGCGCCTTTCCGAAGGTAAAGTTTATTGTTCCAATTCGAAACCGCATTTTGGACTGCGCTGGCAGAGCGCAGCGGCGACAGCGCTTTT
>JACDHS010000043.1 GCA_013820875.1 Verrucomicrobiota bacterium
ATTAGCGGTCATTAGCGTTGATTAGCGGTATTGAACTGCTGGATTTAGGTTTAGTGTTCTGAAGAGCTCGCAGACGCACAGTTCGAGAATTCCATACCAGGGCCACTGATTTTGTCTCCTTGGTTGATTTCTGCATGCGATCTTCTTAACTAAATGGCAGTGTCCTTCTCCTCGGGGAGAAGATCGGTTGGGAATTGAAAATTGAAAAATGCAAATTGGATGACGCAGCACGCGTTAGGTCCGCCGCAGTTCCATATTGCAATTCGCAATTTTCATTTTTCAATGCCCTCCCAGCATCCAGCATCCAGCATCCAGCATCCAGCATCCAGCATCCAGCATCCAGCATCTAGCATCTAGCATCCAGAATCCCCCAGCCTCACGGCTACGGAAAAATGTCGCGGCGCGCAGCCGATGTATTCGTAACTTCTGTTGGTGACAGCAATAAACTCCTTGAAGGCGCGATATTCGTGCTGCTCCCATCCCGGATAATTAAAATATTCGTCAAACACGATAATTGTTCCGGCCTTCAATCGGTCACCTGCCAGATCCAAAATTTGCTTTGTCGAGACGTAGAGATCGCAATCTATATGCACGAAACTGAAGGGCTCGGGATTTTCCGCAAGAAACCCGGGCAACGTGTCAGAGAACCACCCTTTATAGAGCCTGACATTATCGCCTACCGGAGGCAATTGACCGCCAGTCGAGAAATGCCCCGCCCCACGCCCGAACAGCCATTTGTCGGGCAAACCTTCAAAGGAATCGAACCCGTGGATTATTTTGCCTTCAGGCAACTGCTTCGAAATATGATTGATGCTGCCCCCCTGGTGAACGCCAAACTCCAGATACAAACCCGGCTGCCCGCATTGTTGCAGCGCAAAATCCAACATCGCATTACGCCCTTCTTTATCATTTCGGGGCGTGGCGTTAGGGGTCGCAAACATCTGCACGGTATGCATGTGCCGGTTGATGTAGGCCGCGCTCGATTCCGTTGCCAGCTTTCGCGCAACGAACTCTGCATCGTGAAGTTTCGCGGTGAGGAATTTCTCTAACGCTGCAAAATCTATTTGGCTCATTAGTTATCGGTGTCTATCTCCAACTGTATTCTTAACCACGAATGAACACTAATGAACACGAATCAAATGAAAACCGAATTCGTTCTCCTCGGTGCATTCCTGGTTTAGCCCCAAACTTCAGCCACAGAAGGAATAGTTAAACTCCTGCAGATCGCCGCTGTAGATCGCTTCCGCCCGTTGCCGTTCTTTGTCTGAAAAATATTTCTGAAAACTGTCGCGATCAGATTTTCGGAAATGCGGCACCTGTTCGCAGGCAAGCCCAAGCGTCTTGGCAAGCTTCAGGTAAGCAGCATCGAACTCTTCAAAACGGAATATTTCCTTCACCTGCCGCATACAAAAATAGGGATGCGTGATCGGAATACTGTGCAGTTTCAATTTAGGAAAAAATCCATTCCCGATAATGGCAATGTCCGGTGCTTCAATCACATCCATGATGCGATCAAGCGTCAGGCCGGTTTGAAAATCTTTTTCGGCGTCGGTCGCCACCGCATAGGTCTGAAACATGACAAAGGCGGAAACCAGCCGATCGAAAGGATTTCGAACAAAAGCAAAGGAGTAAAGATGGCGCCATTCCTCTGGAAATTCGCCGAACCGGGTTTCATCCGCGTTTTCCATGCCACCGAAAAGACCTTTGACGACGGAAGTTGAACCCGTCTTTGGAATTCTCACCATGACACATTCGGGCGATTGGAAACGAATAACCGGCATAACTCAGCGACAAGTAACAGAATAGAAGGAAGTGCATCAACCTATTTTCCAAGTGCGGCTCATGGGTTCAGCTCTCGCCTGGTATGCGGGAGGCGTTGCGGGCACTCTCAATTCCAGCCTTACCATTCCAATTTGGGATTAGTAATGAGGCAGCATGCGGGCATTCCGCAAACAAATCCTCCTCTGGAACTTCTACGTGCCTGGCTACGAGATGCCCTGAAGAAGCCGTTAAATAGAACTCAATGCATGCCTCTTCTTCCAAATAAGGAGGGGCATGTTCACTGACCAAGACTTTTGATCACCAAACCGTCCGCTTTTCGTCATAAATCTCTGTTGTGAATAATTTTTCGCAGTTTTCTGTTCCATTTTTATAGTACAAAACTATTATTATCCAACCTCAAACACTAGAACGTCGGCAAAAAGGGGAATATTATGACGCGGAAAGAATTCGAAACATTTAGATTATCGGTTGAAAAAGAGAAATTTACACAAATGGCGTCCGATCCAATTGATTATGGGATCCAACGCATTGAGTTTCGACGACAGAAACTTAAAAAGCTGATCACCGCCGGGAAAGGGATCGACTCCAGGACAGTTCAAGCAAAACTCGCCCGTTGGAAACGGCAGTTGGATCGCCTCGATAAATCCGAAAGTCGGCTATCGGAACTCAAGACCGATATTTCAACCTCAAGGCTTCATATCACCCAACCGACTCAATTGTTGGCTGTCACAGTGACAAATAGCAGAGGTAAACTGCCTAGCCAAACTGCAGCGGCATCCTGACCTCAGGATCATCGTTACCTGTAAGCTGTTGATCGCACGGGTGGCTTCGAGACTGCTACTTAATGTTTTGCAGGTATGCAAACCATCACCAGTGTTATGTCTCAGGCTATTCGAGTGCTCATAGTGGAAGATTCAGAAGCGGACGCATTGCTCTTGCTGCGAGAACTTCGCCGGGGGAGTTATGCGCCGGAGTTTCAACGGGTCGATACGCCTCAGGAATATCTTGCGGCATTGAATTCACAAAGGTGGGATCTGGTCATTTGTGATTACAGGATGCCGAATTTCGATGGCTTTGCGGCACTGCGATTGTACAAAGAGGCGAACATAGATGTCCCTTTCATCGTTGTCTCCGGGTTGATCGGTGAGGATGTCGCCGTCGAAATGATGAAGGCGGGTGCTCACGATTACCTGTTGAAAGATAATCTCGTCCGGTTGATCCCCGCAATTCAGCGCGAACTGCGCGAAGCCGAAGAACGCCGCGAACTGCATCGCGCAGAACAGGCGCGCGCCCATCTCGCGGCAATCGTCGCCTCATCCGAGGATGCCATCATCAGCAGTTCGCAGGATGGCTACGTTCTGAGCTGGAATTCCGCGGCTCAAAAGATGTTCGGCTACACGGCGCTGGAGATTCAGGATAAACCAGTCCGGCTACTGATTCCGGAGGAACAGGAACCTGAAACGTTGCCGCTGCATCGGAAGGTTCTCCAGGGGGAACAGGTGCTCCGCTACAACACCCTGGGACGCCGAAAAGATGGCAGCAGCTTTCATCTTTCCCTCACCATTTCACCAATCCGCGATCACCAGAATAAAGTGACAGGCACATCCACCATTGCACGGGATATTACTGATTGGAAAAAGGCAGAAGCGGAACGGGAACAGTTGGTGTGCGAGTTGCAAACGGCGTTAACGCATGTGAAAACGCTCAGTGGTTTGTTGCCGATTTGTGCCGGATGCAAAAAGATTCGCGATGACAGAGGTTACTGGCAGCAGGTGGACATCTACATCAAACGCAATTCCAATGCTGAATTCACGCACGGCCTATGCCCGGATTGCATCCGCGCCTACTACCCGGACTATGCCAGTCGTGTAGTTTAACGTTTTGTGGTTCCACAACGGTTTCGGTGGAATAGGAATCGTGAATGTTATGACCCTTGGCAGATCTGAGGCTCGATTGGTGGACGGAAGTTTTCTCCCTCACCCTAGCCCCGCACCGCACAGCGGTCATCGACTCTATAGTTCTGGCTTCCCGCTGGGAGAGGGAATCCGTTTTCGGGTTTCTTGGATGTTTTTCGCAGAAACCCGAGGCGACTGGCAGTCTTCGGCTTCTAAAAAAGACGGGAGGTGATTCTCCCTCTCCCAGCGGGAGAGGGCCGGGGTGAGGGAGAGTCTCATGGGCTTTTATGAAGGTGAATTCCACCGAAAACGTCGAGGAACCCGCGTCGAGTTGCCCCTCTTAATCCTAATTTTCATCTTAATTCTAATCGGTTTCGGGAGATTAGGATTAAGAGAGGAACGCCTGCCCCAGCCCCCCTCGACTCAAGCTTTATACATCTTCAGCTTCCATGGTTTGCGATACTCGCGCGCGTAGGAAATGCAGCCCTTCACATCGCCTCGATTCGTCACATCCTGCTTCTTCACATCCCAGTGCAATGTCTTGCCAGTTTGCAACGCGATATTGCCGAGGTGACATAACATCGTCGTGCGTCCCATGGAATCGATGTCCGATGCCGGCTTCTGGCGGCTCTTGATGCAGTCGACGAAATTTTGCCAGTGCGTGCTGTCCTGTTTCTTGGAAGGTGGCGGCGCCTCGTTCCCTTCTTTTTCCGGGAAGTATTGGTAGCCATCACGATCAACGATCAATGTTCCTTTCGTTCCAATGAATTCCGCGCCGTGACCTTTGCCGCAATCCAGGCCGCGTTTGTTGTTGAACCGATTTTCCCATTGCAGAAGCCATTTCGGAAATCGATAGGTGGCCTGCATGGTATCGGGGGTGTCGCGATCATCGTTGGTCGTGAATTTTCCACCCGCGGCTGAAACGGTCAGCGGATCAAACTGGTTCATTCCAAGCAGAACAGTATCAATCATGTGTACGCCCCAATCAGTCATCAAACCGCCGCCGTAATCGAAGAACCAGCGCCAGCTATAATGGGCGCGGTTCGCCTGGTAGGGACGTTTCGGCGCGGGCCCAAGCCAGAAATCGTAATCCAAACTGGCTGGCGCAGTTTCGGGAGTTTTCTTCCCAATGTCACTATTGCGACTCTCCGCGTCGTTCACAGCCCAGGCCCGGCAAATATTGATGTCACCCATTTTGCCGGAGCGAACAAAATTAATTGCCTCGTTGAAATGGTTCATGCTCCGTTGCCATGTTCCCACCTGCACCACACGGTTGAAGTGGCTGGCCGCATTCATCATCGCCTTCGCTTCAATGAAACTGTGGGAGATCGGTTTCTCGCAGTAAATGTCTTTGCCAGCTTCACACGCTGCGATGAAGGGCAACGCGTGCCAGTGGTCCGGTGTATTGATGATGACCCCATCAATATGCTTCTGCTCGAGTAGGTGACGAAAATCTTTGTATCTCTTCGGCTCGGGGCGTCCGGCTTTCGTGATTTGTTCGGCGCCATTCTCCATGTGCTTCTCGTCCACATCACAAACGGCAGCGAATTCCACCCCGGGCAACTGCATCATTTTGGAGACATTGTGACGGCTAATGCCGCCACAACCGATGACACCGAAGACCAGCTTATCGTTGGCCCCTTTGCTTTGTGCGTAAGTTCGGGCGGACAGAGAGAGGCCCAGCCCGATGCCTGCCGTTGCGAGTGAAGTTTTTCCAATGAATTGACGACGTGTTTGCGATGAGTTCATAAGCGAGTATCACGTTTGGGATGACCCGCCGATAATTTCCAGAATCGAGGCGCTCGGCAAGAGTTAATCCGAGATAATCCCAATTGCGGGTGTGAGTGGGTGCTGAGAAACGCATGCACAAGATTCCGTCAGGTCTTGGACGAGACCGCCACGCGGTCAGTAACTCTATAGTTCTGGCTTAACGTAACCGGATTAATGCATAAACACCGTGCCTGACGTATTTCGCGGAATTTAAAGGTGATGCTCGCGTCACCCATTTTATTATTGTCTGAATAGAAAGTCATGCCTCACCTGTTTCTGTGGTGAAATTCAGGGGGAAAATTGCAGCCTGTTTTGAAATGTTTTTCAGGCTTTCCGTGGAGGGTCTGCGGACCGGCAAAAAAGGGATTTTTGGGAGTCAGCAAGGTGTGTTGGCCGCCCAAAAAGGGATTTTTGACTGTCCGCAACCTTTGCGCACTCCTCAAAAAGGGTTTTTTGACTGTCCGCAAACCTTGCGGAGGTCAGTGGGCCAATCACTTCGCGCTGGCAGCAGAGATCATGGCTTTTACCAATTCCTCAACCGGCCATTCGTTGCTCGGAAGAATGGTCTGCAAACGGCCTTCTCCATCAATCACCACCGTGCGCAGATTATGGTTGATGGTTCCGCCTTCGCGCCAAAAGGTTTGCCCAAGCTGCTCGGTGATTGCGGTGATTTCAACCAGGTCACCCGTCGCAAACGTCCAGCGTTGCGGATCGTAGTTATAAGTTTTGGCATACCCTTCCAACACCGCTGGCGTGTCCGTTTCGGGATCAATTGTGATGGTGAGAAAATGCCAGTTCGTCCGCGCGTCCTTCGATTGCTTCAGTTGTTTCAGGGCCTGGGAAAAATTTTGAGCCATGCGCGGGCAATAGGTCGGGAACGGGCATTTGGTAAAAATAAAATTGATGGCAAGCGCTTTGCCCTTGAAATCAGACATCTTGAAGGTTTTCCCGAACTGGTTCGTAAAAGAATAGTCCGGCAGCACATCCCCCACGTCCAACACTTCCACATCCCGCGACAGCCTGAACGAGCCTCGGCGCGACGGCAATTCAGTGGGTGGTTTCACCGCGCTTGCGGCGTCCACTTTTTGCAATTGATCGATCCATCCGTCATCCTCGGTGACCAGCATGCGGAAAGAGATGTAATCACCCGGCTTGAACGCGCTCAGATCTGTGTCGCGCGCCTCCAGATTCATCGTCATAGCTGCCATGTAATCCGGAATTTCCTCATGCTGGATGCGAACCGTTTTTCCGTCCGGCTTGATCTCCTTGATTTCACCGCGCACCTGAAAGATTTGCAGGTTGGTGTTGGCGGCTGCGATGGGTTCTTCCGTTTTCGGCAACGATTCCTTTGGATCATTCTCCTGTCCGCACGAAACCAAAGTGATCCCGAGCAAACAACTCAAACTGAATCTCACAAACTGACGCATAGGCTGAACTTAATTTCCCGAGGCCGTTTGGCAAGCCCGCTCGAAGCCTGCCGCCCATTCGGGTGTGACTAAAAGCTTGAATAGATCAGCAGAAGTTTCGGTCAGGAGAATGGTGAATCTCGGCCCACACCGTTCGCGCTCAGTCCCACTGAAGCTATCAGCGATGCTATTCGCTCTCTGCTGCCTATTCCTTTCCGCCTGGCCAAGCGCAGCCAAACCAGCCTTCGACATAAACTGGTCAGACGAAGCAGTTTCGGCTGGGGGCGCTAAAGGCGCGGTGCAACTTGCCTCCGGCGAAATCCTCGTCACGCGCACCCGCTGGACTTCGAATGCGGTGCAGGTCATCTGCTCACGCAGCACCAATCATGGCGCGAAATGGGAAGACTTTTCGATCATTGCCGAAGCAGAAGCCGGCACCGACATCGGCGACGGTGATCTGCGGCAACTGGCAAACGGCAACGTCCTCTACAGCTACCGGCACAATTCCGTGCGACGCGATAACGTAAGACACTTCTCCATTCGCGTTGCTGTCAGCGTCGATGCTGGAAAAACCTGGAAACCACATTCGACCGTCGCGGAGTCCAGGCACAACTCCGAACAGGAACCCGATGCACTTCGCGGACTCTGGTCCAGTTACCTACTGCAAAAACAGGACGGCACTTTGCAGTGTTACTACGATGACGAAGAAACGCCGCACCGGGCTGGTTTCTTTCGGAATCAATGGCTCACGTTGAAAACATGGGATGCCGAGTCCAGCCAATGGAACAAACCGGTCACCGTATCGCGGGCGTACGATGCCAAACATTTGTCGCGCGATGGAATGCCAACTGTCGTTGAACTCGAACCCGGTAAACTCCTCGTCGTCTTCGAGAGCGTGCAGATCGAAGCGCCGCACGCCAATTGCGTTCGATCTGTCACAAGCAATGACGGGGGCAAAACCTGGAGTTGGAGCCAGGCGGAACGATCCATCGTCTTTCAGCCACAGAAAAAACATTTCATGGCCATATCCCCATGGATGACCAGGGCCGGTTCCAACACCTTGATCTGCGCATTCGCCACCGACGAAGATCGTGACACACCCGACAAACCTGCAACGCATCCGCGCCATATGAACATGGATGTGAAATACGTTTTGAGTTTCGACGATGGCAAAACATGGAGCCGTTCAGCCCAGACAATTTTCGACAAAACCCATCGAAGTTACGCGCCCGGTGTCCTCTTGCTCCAGGATGGATCGCTGCTGGCGACGTTCATGGATTTTTCAGGCAAAAGCTCCCTCGCCTCTCGCGGGGAGATTTTGGTGCCATGATCAATTCAATTAAAGGCGTTTTCGAAGTGTCGTTGCAGTTCATGCAACGCTTTGGCCCGGTGACTCAGCTTGTTTTTGATCGTCTCACCCAGTTCCGCAAAGGAGGCGGTGTATCCGTCCGGAACGAACAACGGATCGTAGCCAAAACCACCCTTGCCGCTGGGGGCATCGGTAATCCGCCCTTCACAGGCGCCGGAAAAAAAGTGGGTGCTTTGCAGGAGCGCTGCTTCTGACGGAGTCGATGTGCCGGGTTCGTCAGGGGGAATCGGGGTCAGCGCCAGCACGCAACGAAATCGGGCGGTGCGCTTTTCGAGCGGTATCTCTCCGAGGAGACGCATCAGTTTCGCATTATTTTCGTGATCGGCTGAATTGCCGGGAGCATTTGTATCAAGCGCAGCGTAGCGGGCGGAGTGAACACCCGGGGCGCCACCCAGAGCATCCACTTCCAGGCCGGAATCGTCGGCCAAAACAAACGCCGGCTTGCCTTCCAGTTTGTGCGTCATCTCAGGATTGGCCAGTATCCAACGAATCAGCCCAACGGATTTCCTGGTGGCATTGTCCGCGAATGTTTCGCCGTCCTCCACAATCGGCGGGGCATCTGGTAAATCGTCCAGTGTGAGGAACTGAAAATGTTCCGTGCCGAGGATCGATTTGATCTCTTCGACTTTGTGCTTGTTCCGAGTGGCGATAATTAGGGTTTGCATAAAATCAGACGGTCCTCCGGAGCGCGGCGTAACCGCTTTGCGGTTCGTCGTTTCTATAGTTTTGTCCTGGGCGGAGCATCAGGTGTAGCGGTCGGGGGATGTAATTGCAGCATTTTCGATTTCCCAATGCGCTCGAACTATCCTCACGTGCTGCGGCTGATGCTTCGCACACAACCGCGCTCCGACCGGGCGATCACTTCTTTAGATGCTTTTCCAGGACTTCATAAGCTTGCAAGCGAACAGCCTCAGGAAAGTCGTGCGCGCAATCCGGGTGAACGACTTCAACATTGTTCAGTTTGCCGTGGAGCGCGTAAATCGGGCGGGCTGCGGTGAGAATTTTATCCACGCTTTGCCATTTGAAATTGCTGTCACCAATTGGCGCATTCACAAAAAACGGACGCGGCGCCAGGGCGCCAACCAGTTCGTGGAAATCGAAAGGAATTTCCGGCAGAGAATAATCGAGCAGGCGCGGCATGTAACGGTCACTGGTCCAACCTTTGATAGTGCCGTTCATGTAATCGAGATAGGAATCAAATCCACAACTTGAAACGATCACCTTGATGCGATCATCAAAGACCGCGGTGTAGATGGAGTTATGCCCGCCGAGCGAATGGCCGATTGCGCCAAAATTGCCGCGCTTCACGTAGGGCAACGAGTCCAGCAGATCCATGCCGCGAACATTGTCCCAGATAGCTTTCATTGTGCCGCTTCGATAGCCGAGCGCTTTCAGGTCAGGCCAGTAATTGGCCAGTTGCGGATAAGATGGCGCGAGCACGACAAAGCCGCGTTCCGCCAATTCCGATGCGTAGGCGCGATTCTCTTTCTCGCCGAAACCAACGACCACTTTGTGCCCAATCTGCGAATGGGTCGGATGCAAGGCGAGGATTGCCCTATGCTTTTTCTTTTTCTCCAAAGCGGTTTTAGGAATCAGCAGGTAGGCCGGCACGCGAGAGTTGGGTTCAGATGCATACGAGATCAACCGCCGCACATAACTGCCGCAGTCCACTTCCTCCTCGATTTTGACGTCCAGCGGACAACGCTTTTCTTTGCCGGGCAAGGATCCCATCACCTCCTGGGCCGAGCGCAGGATTTCAGCTTTGCGCGCCTTCCAATGCGAGAGCGTCCTGCCCTGGACAACCTTCCCAGAGGCGTTCCGATATTGCAGCAGGTTCTCGCGGTCAAGCCGTTCTGAGGTGCTGGCGGATTCGGCCATGGCCGGGAAAAACGTCAGGCACGCACAGCAGATCGAAGCAAAAGTGAAGCAACAGACTTTGGTTTTCATCACGAGCAAAGGATTGAACCTTGTTTATGCCGTTCAAGTCAAAGAAATCGAGGCGCACATCGTGCCAAAGGACGAGTAGTTAATCAGCGCGCGTCCTCATTGTTGAAAACAGGGATTAAACGGATGTTCGACAAAGGGTGAAGGTTAATGCTCCGGAGGAAAATTATGTTTGCAGAAAGGCTGAAAGAAGAATTGAACACCATGGCGCCGGAGTGGGAATGGTCGTGTGCTAATGAAACCGGCAAGTCTCCTGACCTGATTTCGCCAAAGCTGCTCTCTGTTTCCGCGACGAACAAAGCCTCGGGCGCCAGCACCTCGTCCATTCAGGTCAGCAATACGCCCACTGCGGATGTGCGACAGGCCGCCCAATTCATCTGCGATGTGTTGATGATTGCGCCTCCCGATCCCGCCCTGCCCGGCTCTGCTGTTTTCCAACGACCTGGTTGAAAGATTCTTTTCACCAGATGCTTCGCTCCGTAAGTTTGCGCAGAATGTTTCGTAAGGAATCGGACGCCAACAGCCAGGATGAACCCGCAGTGTCCGCAGCCCCAACACTGCGGAGGCGAATGGCGTCGTGGGTGCGGCTGGCGTGTTTTGCATACGTGATCGTCCTGGTCGTTTTTTTGATCGCGACAAAAATCTTCGGTGAACGTTCCTCCCTCACCAGCATCGCGCTCTTTGTGCCGCCGCAATTCTGGTTGCTCCCCATTTTTTTGTTATTGCCGCTGGTGTTGATCTTTCAGCGAAAACTTCTGTGGCTGCTCCTGCTGGCTGTGCTGTTCGTCTTTTTCGGCCACATGAATTTTCACACTTCGATCAGCCGCAGTTCTTCCGGCAAGACTCTTTCGATTTTCTCCAACAATATCGGCCAACGAAAAACCCGGACGATGTGGCCGTTCCTGCGTTCCGAGAACCCGGACGTATTCGCGTTGCAGGAAGCGTGGAACCATCGGCCAGCCATCAGCAGCGAAAACCCGGAACATTACGTGGCAAACCATGGTGAGTTTCTTCTGGCCAGCCGCTTTGAAATCAAGAATTCCGGGATTGTTCCGGGTCTAAGAGCGCGCACCGGCCCGATCGCGGCCTGGTTCGAAATTGATTTTCACGGCACTCCGGTCGTCATCTACAACGTCCACATGCCGACTCCCCGCAATGATTTTGAACGCTTGCGCGGCGCGGGATTCATTTATGAAATCGCCCGGCTCGGCGGCATTTATTCGAGCGAAGCACGCGCGGTTTACAAGAAATCGCTTCAAGCCCGCAATCAACTTTCGATGGATTTCCTGGAGCATCTCCGCGCGGAACAACGGCCTTTCCTTGTCGTCGGCGATTTCAACATGCCGGACACCGGCTACCTGCGCCGTCTTTACGCGGGCGAATTGACCGACGCATTTGCCGCCAAAGGCGCCGGCTACGGTTTCACCTTTCCAGGGACCAGCAAGAATCCCCTCACATTGTTTGGACCGTGGTTGCGAATTGACTACATTTTTGCTGGAAAAAACTGGCAACCGCTCTCCTTTAAAGTCGAGCCACGCCAACCCGCGCAGCATTTATCTGTTGCCGCGGAGTTTGAATTCAGCGAAAGCAAATGAACATGATTTCGGAACCCCAAAGCCGTCTGCCTCAAATCCTGCAACTAGCGCTTGTTGCCGCCATCCTTTTTGGCCTCACCACATTCCTGCAAATCCGCGGGGGCGCTTACAAATCAGAGTTTGGCGGTCACCCCGATGAAGCGGCGCATTACGTTACAGGACTGATGATTCGGGATTATGTCGCGGCAGGTTTTCCGGGGCACCCGAAGAAATACGCTGACAACTATTATGCGCATTATCCCAAGGTCGCTTTGGGAAACTGGCCGCCGATGTTCTACCTGATGCAAACCGGATGGACGCTCCTCTTCACGCCGGAACGCACTTCGATGTTTATCTTCATGGCTGTTTTCACCACCGGCGTTGGACTTCTGCTGTTTCACCTGGTGCGACAACGACTCGGGTTTTCAGCCGGACTGATTACTGGACTCCTCTTCGTCATGACTCCGCTCACGCAACGGCACACTTCCATGCTCATGACGGAAGTTCCAATCACGTTGTTTACACTGCTGGCGCTTTATTTCCTGGCGAAGTTCTTTGAAACGAAACGGACTCGTGACTCGGTGTTGTTCGGTGTCTTCGCCTCTATTGCAATCCTGACGAAGGGTTCTGGGATGTTCCTGGCACTCGTTCCTGTCCTGACGATTGTGATAACGCGCAATTTTCAAATCATGCGCCGCCTGAACTTTTGGTATCCGGCAGTGATCGTCGCCATCCTGTGCGGTCCCTGGACATTTGCGTTTCGTAATATCGCGCGCGCTGGTTGGATGGAGGAAAATCCATCAATGAACTTCACCTCCCAGGCGCTGCAATTTTATCCCGGCAACCTGGTGTGGTCTGTGGGAATCGCGCTGGCCGCCCTTGCGATTGCCGGGATCACCTCGGAACTGAAACTCGCGAGGAAAGGTGCTGGCGTCAGAGCCGTGGTGTTTGCCTCTGCCATTGTCAGCCTGCTTTTTTTCCACAGCATTATGCCTGTTGGTTTGGAAGATCGCCATTTACTGCCGGTGCTGCCGCTCGTGATCTACTTTGCAATTTTCGGAGCGCATTTCTTTGGCGTCGCTTTATCCCGAAAATTTCGAGCCTCTGAAGCAACCGTCATCATGGCTGCCGTAGCCATCTTCCTGCTCGTCACATTCAAGATCCCAGTGAAAGGGTATAGCGGTTTTGGGAAGCCTGCGGAAATGCTTCTTCGCGAAGCTCCGGACACCAAAACCAAATTCCTCGTTTCTTCAGATGCGCAGGGTGAAGGAATGTTCATCGCAGAAGTGGCGATGCGCGAGAAGCGTCCGGGACATGTGGTGCAACGCACGAGCAAAGCCCTCGCCAGCAGCACATGGAGCGGCAGCGGTTACAGTGCAAAGTTTGAAAATGAAGCAGCCGTGATCAAGTATTTGAAGGAACAGGAATTTCAATACGTGGTGGTGGATTCTTCGATGCCGCCCTACCAATGGCGCGAACATCACAAACTGCTCTCACGAACCGTCGAACAATTTCCAAACGAGTTTTCGTTGTTGGAAAACTTCTCGGTGCAGAGAAAAGGGGTATGGACAAACGCATTGGCCATTTACCGCCTGGACATTCCGGAATGATTTATCGCAGGAAATTGTATTTAAAAATACAACGCAACGCACTGAACCCGTCTTTCCATCCGATCTTTTTACCTTCGGCGTAGGTGCGACCGTAATAGGAAATCGGCACTTCGTAGATTCGAACTTTCATGCTCGCCACTTTTGCGGTGATCTCCGGCTCAAAACCGAACCGGTTTTCCTCAACTGTAATCTTCTGGATGATTTCGCGACGGAACACTTTGTAACCCGTTTCCATATCGGTCAGGTTCAGGTCGGTGGCCATGTTCGAAAGCGTCGTGAGAACTTTGTTTCCGATTGAATGCCAAAAATAGAGGACGCGATGCGCTCCCGAACCGGCGAAACGCGAACCGAACACCACATCTGCTTTTCCCGCGAGAATGGGACCAGCGAGAACACTATATTCCTCTGGATCATATTCGAGGTCGGCGTCCTGCACGATCACAAGCGGCGCAGTCACGTTTGCAAACCCTGTGCGCAAAGCGGCGCCTTTCCCCTGGTTCACATCGTGACGAAACAATTTTATGCGCGGATGTTTGGCAGCGACTGGTTGCAAGTTGGCCCAGGTGTTATCCTTTGAAGCATCATCCACGACAATGACTTCCTGAACGAGCGGTTGTTCCAAGACGGTTTCCAGCACATTTGCGATCGTGGCGCCTTCGTTATAGACGGGAACGACCACCGCGAGGCACGGTGTACTATCTGTTACAGAGGGTTTCATGTATTCGTCAGGCCTTGCAGATTTCATTCTGCGGCCAATTGAACGCGTAGGTATAACGAAGGAGCGGGCTGATGACAATATTTAGGTGATGCATTTTCAAGTCGGGCAAGGGCGGGTGCGCGGTTGCAAGTCACCCTGCTCCTGCAAAAAAGAAAGGCGCATTGGTGAAATGTACTAACGGTGTGTTGCCGTCTCTGAATCGGCGGGTTGGTAGCCCGTGCCACCCATTCAGACAGGCTTTTAGAATCGGAATACCAATGTTGCTCCAATACCGGCATCCAGTTTCTCGTAGTCCGGCAAGAACGACTTACTGCTGGCATCCTTGATCTGGTAACCCACGAAGGTGCGCACGCTGGCGCAGTTGTTGAAACGATATCCAAGTGCCAAGCCGAGCTCATGCAAAAGATCATGCCTTTTGTTCACCTCAGTGTAGTAGGTATATTGGAAGCGGTAGAACGGCTGGAGAACCAGCTTCGGCAGAATTTCATGAGCATAGGAAAAGGTTAGTGAATGATCGGTCCGATCGTTCACGTTGCTCGGTGTGAAAAATGTTTCCGTATCGCTGAAATGATAAAAACCACGGTAGCCGGCACTCACGAGCTTGTTCTCGCCAATCGGCCAAAACCATTGCACGCCCCAGTAGGGCGCGATCTCGCTATAGAAATCATCTCCATAATCGCCCTGGTCGAACAGCATCGAAGCTTCCACGCCGAGATAGGCCTGCCAGTTCTGTGCGAGATAATAACGTCCTTCAGCAAAGAGTGTGTGTGCCTCAAAATCGAGTGAGCCGAGGAAGCTGTCATTACCGCCGTCCAAGCCGTAGTTATACCATTGTGAACGGAGACCGATCCGAGGAAGAACCTCGCGTCCGTTCAACGTTAAGCCTCGGGGCGCGTACGCGGCCTGGAATGTATTAACGAAAACAGTGGATTCCCGTTCTGCATTGCTGCCGGCGTAATTGACGTTGTCGCTCCAATAAAACTGGCTATCCACCAGCACTTCAAACTGCGTGGGACGGGCTTTCAACTGCAAGAGGTGTTGCGGTCCGACATCTTCGCTTTCGCCTGGGTATAATTCCGGAACGGTTTGTCCCGGCTCCAACCGCATGGCTGGCGCAGTGATTTCCTGCCGGCGCTGAAACTGTTCAGACTGCTGGATGCGAGGTGATTGGGCGGAAGCAGTTGCACAGAAGGAAAGGACAAGGCAACTGCCAAGAATCTGGGTGGTTTTCATAGTTCTTGAAATGGAGGATTAACGGAGACGCGACACTTCAGAATTGGGTGATCCAATAAAGATATTGTTACCGACTTCGTTTTGAGCCGGATTAGCCGTTGACCCGTAATACACGTCTCTAACGAAATTAACCATCCCGGGCACAACAGCAGCCCCAGTGTTGGGATTACTCGCAAGCTGGCCAAATTCCGATAGGAGGTAAACAAAACTCCCACTTGGGAAGAGAATGTTTTCCAAAACGATCGTCTTGGCGGACATACTGATGAAACCAGCGCTCCCGCTGAATCCAACATCACGCAAGGTCAATCGGTTTTCGGCTGCGAGGTGCGCGCTGTAGAAGCCGAGATAGCTACCATTTATCGCGATGTTATTACCCGCGATTAACGCCAGGGAATCAGCGGATATACGGACATTGCCGGACAAGGTCAGGTTCCCTGCGGCCCATAAAATCAACGAACCTTCGGGCGTAGGATTTTCGATTCGCAGCCCGTTTTCACTGGTCGAGCTGAGATTCATGTCGTTCAGGTCATTAAGTGAGAAGTAGTTTCCATCAAAGATAAGTGTGAATTCGTTAGGAAAAATGAAATCGCCCGCGGACAAAAACAATTCATCAACACTACCTTCCCCGACAACATGGGCTTGAGGAAATTGAAACGAGCCGCCTCCGAGGAAGGTGGTTGAATGGGAGGCGTTATCCGCAAACTGCATGATATTGAGCACGTCAATATACAAAGTGGGATCGCCAGCCGCCATGCTCATGTCCACAGTTTCGGCATCCACCAGGACGTTGTTGCCCTGCATGAAATGGCCAAAATTCGGATTATACTGCAGATCATCATTATCCAGGAGGGCAGAACCAATGATGAGATCAAACTGGATGGGCGGCACAACAGGGTCAACCGGCGGATCAATGGGAGGATCGATTGGTGGAACAGGATCGGGGCCCGGCCCCGTGGGGCCGCCAGCATGTGACACTTGCTCGAACAGTTCCTGCAGAAGGCTCGGATCAATCACCTGCACACCCTGTGGTGTCGCATGATCGCCAACCAACAAGCCAGTATCCACAGCGCGGCCATTGGCGATCAGTTTATTCTGTTTCGTAATCTGAAGGTTGATCAGGTTCATGGACGGGAGCTCATTATCGAATCCATTCACCAACAAACTGCCTTCGACCTGTTCACCGAGTCCAAAAGTGATGACTGGCGAAAACCCTTCGCCGTTCGGCAACACGAAAATCATCTGGCCCGGCTTGAGAGTCACGGATTTTCCATTCGGCAAGGTCACCCGCCCACTGCCTTCGAGCAGGAGCACTTTGAAGCCCCCGTCATCCGTGGCCGCAATGATCATCGTTGTCCCCAGGACAGATGCGGCAGCCGATGTGGTGCGAATCGTTCCTCCACCCTTTCCTTTTGGCGCCTGGAATAAAAGACTGCCTTTTTCGAGACTGATGGTGCGGTTCGACGGATCAAAAGAAAAAATACTGTTCGCGCCGATGCGAGTGATCGTCCTGTCTTCAGCAACCAATTCGGCTCGTGAACCAGGGCCTGTGCGGATCACATCCGGCAGATTGAAAACCTCATTAACGGATGCCTTCTTGGTTTGTTTCGTCGTTAATTCCAAGACTTTAACGTCGTTGATAACTTGGGTGAATCGGGATTGTTTCAGGTCGGCAGCAGAACCGACCGTTGAAATGAGTAAGGCGCAAAGATAAATCGCACCGGAAGAAACGTTCATAGCGAGGGGCTGTTTACCGGCAGGTCACTTCTCGGTCAATGCAAAAGAGCCGTCCCACTTCTCGGGCAATGACTCTTTCATGCATGTTTTGCAGCGTTCGAGATACATGCCGCACAGGTAATCATCACCACCAATCTGCTCGGCGACGGCTAAAAACTTAACGATCGCCTGGTCAAAACAACGTTTGCGATAGAGCTGCAACGCTTCATGGTAAACCGCGAGCCAGCCGGGCGCAGGTTGGGAACGGTCTCCCAAAACCATATAAACTTCAACCGGCTGCGTTTTCCCTTTGAAAGCAATCGCACCGACGCTGCGGAAAATAAAATGGTCGCGTGTCAGTTTCTCCGCTTCCTGGCCGACCAGAAGATCTGTCTTGAATTGTTTGGTCGCACTTTCCAAACGCGCCGCCAGGTTCACGCCATCCCCAAGCACGGTGAACTCCATTCGGAAATCCGGATGCCCAATATTCCCGACGACCACTTCACCATGATTCACCCCGACTCCAATGGAAAGTTTTATCCGGTCATCCTTCCCCGCCCAACCTTCGTTCAACTTCGTGAGAGCCGCTCTCATATCCAGCGCAGTCTTGATAGCTCGACGCGCATCCACATCCAGACCGTTCGAATGCGTATCACCCCACGCGGCCATGATGGCGTCGCCAATAAATTTCTGTAGAGTTCCATCGTGCTGGTGAACGATCCCTACCATGTCAATGAAGTACTCATTAAGCTGCGAGACAAGAGTGGTAGCATCCGTTCCTTCCGTCATGCTGGTGAACCCGCGAATATCCGAAAACAAGACCGTGACTGCTTGTTTTCTTCCGCGCAGCGATTCCACGAAAGACCGCTTATCGCCAAGAATGGTTTTGGCGACATTTTTGGAAACGTATTTATCCAGAACGGAACGAACCCGTTTTTTCTCGATCTGTTCCAGCAAGTAACGAAAGCCAATCCCGCCCATGCCAGTGACCACCAATCCAAACAGCGGCGGCACAACAGGAATGACCAGGCTGTGAACGGAGAACATCTGTTGAGCGACTAACATAAAACCACCCGCTACAACTGCCAACGAAACGCCTTGGATCCAGGCACTTCGCATGAAGATACAGATCAGTGCGGCAAATGTGAGCATCCCAAGTGTCACGATCTGGTTCACTCCCTTTGAGGAATCGCGTAAGAACGAATTATCAAGCAGCGTGGCCAGCATGTTGGCTTGAACCTCGGGCCCTGCCATTGTTCCCCAGGGGGTCTCATGGAAGTCCTGAAGAATCTCAGCGTATGGACCGACCAGGACAATTTTATCTTTGAAGATTTTACCGCTGTTCAACGGGGGCGTCTGCCAAATGCTCTCAACGAACACATTCTCTATTGGAAATACTTCATACGTTCCATTTGGTCCTGCAAAATCGATAAAGTTAGAATCATGTAGTGGCGGAAATTGCGACACCCCAGCAAATTTCTGCGCACTGACCGCGCTGAGGGAAAATTTCATTTCATCGAAGATGGTCCCATGAAAACGCGCCCGGCGTGTCACACCGTCACCATCTGGCCACGTAGTAACGAACCCAACTATCGGCTGATTCGGATCGGAGAGGAGTGATTCATTAGGCATCACATATTGAACATCGGTATAGTTGTTTTGTGATCTGGCGAGCATCGAGCCGATAACGACCTTGGCCTCATGTTTTTGCAGTGCCTGCGCGAATATTTCATCTCCTTCGGTGACACCTGCGAAAACCAGATCGAACATCACGACTTTGGCTCCCGCCGCGACCAACTTCTCCAAGAGACCGGCATAAACCCGTCGATCCCATGGCCATGGCGCCTGCATTAGCTGTAGCTCCTCGCTAGCGTTGACGTCATCCTCCCAAGGATACGCGAAGCTCGAACCCTGAATCCCGATTACAACTATATTTGGATTCGGATGCGAACCGCCTCTCTTACCATATCGCAGATCGATTGAGCCTCCCTCAATGTTCTGCCAAAACCATGAATCTTTTAACAATTCACTATTGGCAAAAAAGAAAACGAGCACCGCGAAAGCAGCGATAATCCATTTGGCGCGACGCGTGAGGAACTCCAACATTCTCCAGTTATTCTCCGAATAAAACGTCCCGAAACAAGAACGGAAACAACGGCGGATGGCTGACGTGTGCCACCTGCTTCAAAAAACTCTGTTCGACACGGCTCGAGCGCTTAAATAAACCTATCGGGTGCATCGGTCAACCAACGCCTCGCTTGTCACTTATCCAAACCAATCACTCACATAAGGACCGAGTACGATCAACCCGATGAAGACAGCCGTCAGCGCCGCGAGAAGGACACCGGCGGCGGCGAGGTCTTTGGCTTTGCCGACTCGTTCGTTTTTTTCGGGACAAAGCGCATCGGCAAGATATTCGATGGCGGTATTCAATGCCTCGGCTGTCCAGACCAGGCCGATGGCGAAGACGATGGCACACCATTCAAATTCAGTGATCTCAAAATAAACCCCTGCCGCGATAACGAACACGATTGCCGCCAAGTGGATCCAGGCGTTGTGTTCTCGGGAAACGAGGAGGCAAAGGCCACGATAGGCGTATGCGAAACTGCCGAAGCGGGCTTTGAGGCTGAAGCTCTTGGATTTCCTGAAAAACGGGGCCTCGGAACGTTTGTTCTTCCCTCGTGTTTTCACAAAATCAAGTTAGGAAGCGCAATATCTGGCAGGCACGACGCAATGCACCGCCGGGGCGGTTACCACGTGCCATCCACCAGCAGTGAGGTAACGTTCCGGGCGAGATCATCGGCGAGCAGAGGAACCGCTTGCCGTTCTGCGCTGGACAAATCAGCTCCCACTCGGATCGAGGTGCGGCCGGTTACCTGCCTGTTGAGCAACACTTTGCCGCTGCTTCGATCCACCGCCTGCACCTGTGCCGTCATGTGGAGGTAATAATCGCGAACCGTGCGAACGTCACTTGGCTGAAATGCCAACTCCGAGCGACGGAATCCAACAATTACACCGGTCACCACCACATCACCACTGTCCTTCGTATCGAGGGCGTAAGTGCCGTCCTGTTGCAGGCGTTTGCGGAGCGAGTGTGTCGCGTAATCTGTGAGGCGCGGTTCCTGAGTTTGGTTTTGAAACGGATTCACCTGGATGGACCTGGACTTCGCTGCCATTCCATTGGTCGGCCCCACTTTGTAACCTGCGCAGCCCGAAAAGAGAACGGCGGATACAACCAGCGCCATTGAAAAACCGACGCTTTTCAATACAGCCGGTTTCAAAAGGTTCAGTGCAACAATGCGCATTTTATTGCTCTTCGAGCCGGCGTTTCAAGTCGTCGATGCGGAGGCGGGCGAGAATGGCCATGGACGAATTCGGATCTTTTACCAGCACTTCGTTGTAATAGATCAGCGCACCATCAAACTTTTTACGCTTTTCGTAGAACTTCGCGATTTCGTAGCTGCCGCGCGCCTGTTCGTAGCGCATGCCTTCAATCAACGTTTGCGCATCCGCCACTCGATGATCGTCCGGATTCAACGTCACAAAATCAGTAAAGGCAGCAATCGCCTGTGCTGCGGCGTTCTGGTCGTATTCAGCGGTGCGAGCCTGCTTGTGATACGCCATGCCAGCTTTGAACAACGCATCGGCGGAAACCTCTTTGCGATCGCTGTAGCGGTCCGCCGCGATTTCGTAGGCTTTCACAGCCTGACCAAATTCGTTTTGCTTTTCACGAGCTGCACCGATGTCCATCTGCGCCTGCGGCGCCACTTCGCTGTAGGGCCCGTTTTTGACAACTTTCGTCATCATGTCAGCGGTCTTGTCCATGGAGGGAAAAAATGGAATGTAACCCCAGAGCTTGAACCATTGACCGTCGAGAAACCGGACTGCGATCTCGTGTTGGCGTTCGAGGACTTCTTCGTAATTCGTGGCTTTGGGATATTTTTCAAGGACTTCCTGGTAAGCTTTGAATGCTTTTTCGTCCTGTCTTTTGGCTTCGTAGGTCCGCCCAAGCAGATACTGGGCTTCGGGAGCGTAGTCGGAAAGCGGCCAGACTTTTACCACCCGGCGAGCGGCTTTGAATGCCATGTCGTACTTACCATCATCAAAAGCTTGCTGCGCCACTTCGAGTTGGTCTTTGGCGCGAGTGCGGGTCCATTTGCCTTCTGAACCCGCTCTTTCATAGGTCCACCCTTCACCGGGACGAAACACAAGGGGAGCAGGTGAAATAGAAGGGAATGCCAGGAGGCACACTAAGATAAAAAGAATTTGAACAGACCAACGCTTCATGCGGCGATGAACCTAAAGGGTTGCTAAAACCAAGTCAATTAACCTCTGGTTCCGTCTTTGATATACTTTCAATGCTTCTCACCCTTCAAACAAATCCCGCAATTGTATTCTCCGCTTCAGGATTGCACCGATTGCTGCTTTCATAAGGGTATGACAAGACTTTGCGCCCATGGAAAATGAAAATTTGATCGATCAACTTGCGCGCACAATTTGCGATTATCATCGACTGAACCACACGTTGGAGAAGAGCGACTGCATCATGGTGCTTGGAAGCAATGATCCTCGCGTGGCGCGGCGCGGGGCCGAACTTTACCTCCAGGGATGGGCGCCGCTCCTGATTTTCTGCGGAAATGTCGGCGCATTGACCGAAGATCTTTATGGCAGGCCGGAAGCAGAACATTTCGCTGAGATTGCGATCGAGATGGGCGTTCCTGAAGAATGTATCCTGATTGAGAACCGCTCCACCAACACGGGCGAGAATATCAAGTTCACCCGCGAACTGTTACAACGGATGCGGTTTGATCCGGCAAATCTTATTGTGGTGCAGAAACCGTACATGGAGCGCCGCGCCTACGCGACTTTCAAACAATTCTGGCCGGAGAAAAAGTTCATTGTGACTTCGCCGCAAATTGCCTACGCCGATTATCCCCTGCCCCACATGCCAAAGGAAAAGTTGATCAACATAGTCGTGGGCGACCTGCAACGCATCAAGCTCTACCCGGAAAAGGGTTTTCAAATCCCGCAGGAAATTCCAGATGCTGTCTGGGAGGCTTACGAGAAACTGGTGGCCTTCGGGTTTACCAGTCACCTCATTTAGCACAGCTTCCAGAGACAAAAAATCCCCCGGCCATTTGAAAGCCGGGGGAGTGACTCAGATGATCTGAAATCTATTCTTCGATCGGATCCAGTTCGACGCTCCCGCTTTCATTTGTCCCGATAAAAAAGCCGGAACCAAAGTTGTAATCCTGCACCAGCACACCGGCATATTTAGTTGGAGGCGCGGGATCTTCCGGATGCGCAAATGTGCCTTTCAAGAGACCTGTCTTCGCAGCAAGCCCGGCTTTCACCTTGTTCAGATAAGTCTCCGTCTTGAGCGCCAGCAAAGTGGTATTGCTACTGACCATGAACCTGGCTTCGAAGGGTTCAGACAAATTACCTTCCGCAAATGAGATAACAACGTTCGTCATTTCGACCGCCCGAATCCCTGATTTGGCAATTGGCGGCAACCAGCGGGAACCGATCACTTCAAGGTTTTGATTGGTGAAGCCATTGGCATACAGAGAGTCAGCCCCGGTGTTGATCCAATGCAGATTTCCTGCTGGAGCCATGTTGCCCAGGGCGTTGGTTTCATAATTTAACCAACCCAGGACAAAACCTTTGGTTTCAGTAATCTTCTTCTGGGTGAGGGAATGAAACCGCACCTGCTTGTAGGCAGGGGCGAAAAAGGGCCAGGCCCCATCTTTGGAAACTACCGTGGCTTGTTTCAACACCTGGCCATCTGCGGATCCGCCAGCCAGTTTGAGTTTGCCGCGTTTGTCGATCGTCACCAATCCGTATCCAGAAGCAATTGGACCTTCATTCTTATTGGTAAAACCAGGAAGCAGCATCGTGTAGGCATTCGCGAAAGCGGTAGCTTGTTCAAGAATGTTGGTGGTCCAAATGACTCGGTCTGCTTTCAAGTCAGAGACCCATTCACCGTCCTGGGCCACAGTGCCGCTGAGAGTCTCACTAGCGCCATTGAAATCCAGGGCAAACCTCACCGTCACCTCTGGCTTCTCAAAGCTTTTGGAACGAATCTTAGTAGTCGCGGAGGCGGTGCCATCAATCCCGAGTTTACCCGAGAAGCCCAGAGCATTGCCGTTCAACAGGAGCTTCCCACTAAAGCCCAATTTAGGCGTGACTTTCAATGTGACAAAGCCAGCGCTCTCGTAAGCCACGCCGTTGTTTGTATCACTGAACAAGCCATTATAAACACCGCCAAAACGATAGAACGGATTGGGGATGAAGTTCGCATTCACCACCATATCCTCTTCCATGAGGAATCTGACGGTCAGGTTGTTTGTTTGCAGAATGTTACCGTTTCCGTCAGTCCAATTCGTCAGAATCCAGTCCGGTGCTCCGGTCTCTTTGGCTACCAATCTATACGGCCGCCCAATGAAAAGATTCGTGTTGTTGTCTGAGTACAAAGATGGGGCGGTTGGATTCAACACTGTGCCGATCCCATTTGTCACAATAGTGAGTGGAGAAGGCTGGTTATAGATAAACTTCACCACAGCGGAGGTTGAAGAATTTCCCGCGAGATCTGTTGCCGCAAAGGAAATGGTATTTGTTCCCGGTGCCGGTGTTACGGTGGAACTCCAGGCTGTCACGCTTTCTGCGAACACTTTGTAATCCACTTCAGTGAATTCAGCGTTGTTCAAACTCTGCTTTACACTTACCACCCGCACATTGTCAGATGCTATTCCGCTCACTACCAATGAAGGCTCTGTGTAAACCTTGTTGCTTCCAGGAACGATCGTTGTCAGGACTGGCTTTTGATTGTCGGGCACAACCTGCAACTGAACCGAAGTAATGGCCGATCCCATCCCATTGCTCGCTGTTATAGAATAACTCCCAGCATGCACATTTCTCACATTTTCGATGGTGTGACTGCTGGATGTGGCGTTTGCAATAACATCCCCTTCAAACAGCCATTGGTAATCCAATCCGTTCCCTGAGACTTCAACCGTGAGAACGATGGTATCGCCTTCATCTGCGATTACCAATTCGGTAGCATCAACAATCATCGGAGTATCAATGATGGCGAGGGTGCCCTCATTGTAAGTGACAGAATAGTTGCCGAGTTTTCCATCCGGATCTTCAACGCCATTGATTGTGATCGGGTAATTTCCAACCAGACTCGACTGGGTGGCGGCCGTTTCCAGGATTGGGGTAATATTATCTGAGTTCTTCAGCCCTGTGAGCGTGCCAGTCAGAACAGGGTTCTCGTCGCCAACGGCTCTTGTCTTATCGTCAGCAGTCACCGTCAAACTCGCAGCAGTAATTGTCAGGGTGCCGCTGATTGTCTCCACATTGTAGTTGATCAACCGGCCATCCGGATCATTGAGCCCCAACACGATGGCATAGTCGCCCACTGCGCTGGCAATTCCGGCCCCTGTTGAATAGAAGACGCTGATAGCGTCGTCGTTCTGAATACCGCTGATGCTTCCTGTTAAAGGCGGATTGGCATCCCCATAAACCCGGGTAACATTGTCAGCGGACACCTGGAGAAACGCTTGAGCCACTGAAAAACTTTGGTCAACCGGTTCTGCTTCATCATAGAAATCGTTGCCCGCCTGGGTGGCGCGAACCGTCACTTCGCCGACACCAGTAATAGTGATCGTCTCCTCACTAAGGGTGGCGGGGCCGGACATAATCACAAAGCTGACCGGAAAAGATGAAGATGCAGTAGCGGTCACCGGGAAAGGTGAATCGCCATAAGTTTTTTCAGAGGGGCCATCGAACGAAATGGTCTGAGTCTGTTTTCCCGTCTTAAAGGTGTCGCTCGTTACACTGATAAACCCATCAGCCGAAGCGGTTAACTGTTTACCCGCGCCGCCCTCGTTCATGTGCAAATCAGAAAATATCACTTCACCATTTCCGGCTTCCGTGCCGATATCCTGCGTCAAAGTTCCGAGCAAAGTGCCAGATCCTTTGCTTAACGATATTGTCACATCCAAACTGGCGGGAAGCCCGAGCGACGAAGCATTTCCATAGCTATCTTCCGTCCTCACTTGAACCGTGAACGGAGCGCCAACCACCACATCAGCAGGCTGAATCACAAAACCCAAACGAGGAGTCCCCGCCGCGTAAACCGCAATTTCATCGGAGATCGCACCTGTCGCAACTCCGCTGTTGAAGCTAAGCGTGATCGTACCCACGACGGTGTGAAACAGATTGGCAAAGCTCACAACGCCATTGCTGGCAACAGCAGTCAACGTCCCGGCAAGAGTTCCAGCCCCGGTCAGGCGCGCCGCAGTAACAACCGTTAAATTATCCGCAGTCCGCATATTGTTGAACTGATCGAACAAATGCAGCACAGGTTGCTGGACAAACGGCATTCCAACGATTGCATTGGCAGAAGGTTGCGTCTGAATAATCAAATTCTTTGTGGCGCCCGCCGCTTGAGAAAGTGAACCGAACGATGTTGATGCTGTGATGCCCGCCACGGTTGCAGTCCCACCGGTTCTAAAGATTGTTCCGTTTGAAGGGAGCGTAGCACCATCACCCGCTTGCACCTGGATACCACTGATGGTCAACCGGTCTGTCTTGGTGGTGCCGCTCAGTGTGAAGGTAATCGTGATGGTCGTCTCATCCACGGAAATAGTCGGTGCTCCCAGATCCCGACCGTTCTGCCTTGATGCCGACCCGACGCCCGGCTTGAACTGCCAGCCAGCAGGGGCACTAAAGATAATTGTGCCAGAATTGGAGAAGTCGTTATTTGCGCCTTCCTGGATAATAATATCTCCCAGGGTCGTGAAAGCCGGACTTGCCGCATTTTGTGCCCTATCAGCGGGAACATTGGTTCCGCCGCTTGCGGGGGTGACGGTGACAGCCGCATTGCCTTCAAGGCAAACGGCGGCGAACACGAGAGACAACAATGCTTTAAATGACTTTCTTAACATATGCTTGATTGCTACCAACTTCCCTGCGGAAGTCTTCGAGCGTCTCAATAAAAGGCAGTCCAGCCCAAAAAGTCCACACTAATCGTTTCCCCTACCATTTTTTTGACATGAATGCCTGAAGAATGCACAGAGGCGGTCTCGGAAGTAAGGACTGTCCTGAGCGGTTTGCAGGGCGGTGTCATCGACCCGGTGGACAATAACTGTTTTTAGACCTTTTAGTCATCCATTCAACCGAATCATGCCCTGTTTACGCTGACTTCACCTCGCTTTTGAAAGCTATGTCCTGCTAGCTGGGAGAGGCTCTTTTAAAGTGGGTTTCGGATGCAACGACCCAGCGTCGGGAACTTTATGATCACTTTGAAATGCCTGATTCGAAGCTGCCGAGCGCCTGCGCGATGTTCTAATTTGGGACAATTATAACGGTTCTCAAAAATCATTTCCGGATCCGTTGTGATTGGAAGCTTTGTTAAGCTCGCCCTGATACGAATCCTTGGTTCCCACCACGCAAAGTGGTTTAGTGAATAATTTGTTCTCGTTTTCTCCCCCGCCGGAACGATTCAGTTGAATGCGTGTTGAAACACGAGTTTCACACCAGTGCGGATGCACGGAACGCCGCATTTATGCGGCAGCAGACTCCCGAACCCCAAAACGGTGCCCAGAACTGGCGCTTTCGGGACAGATTCACGTTCCTGCCGGATGAATCCGGCGTTCCGGTGCAATTTCAACTGAATCGTTCCGGATTAACGTGGAAAAAGGGTGAAATCCGAGTCAAAAGGTCGTAAGTCATTTCGCTGTAGGGAGTTCCAGCATGGAGTGGGTTAAAAAAAGGCGCGATGGAGGTCCTCCAAACTATTTTGGAGCACTAAAATCGGCAATTTCAGTCCTCCAAACTATTCTGGAGCGCTAAAATCGGCAATTTTAGTCCTCCAAACTATTTTGGAGCGTTAAAATCGGCAATTTTAGTCCTCCAAACTATTTTGGAGCGTTAAAATCGGCAATTTTAGTCCTCCAAACTATTTTGGAGCGCTAAAATCGGCAATTTTAGTCCTCCAAACTATTCTGGAGCGCTAAAATCGGCAATTTCAGTCTTCCAAAACATTTTCGAGACCCAAAATTGCTGTCGGAGCCGTCTAATCTGCGCTAACAAGCCATCCATCTCCCGTTGATCTGTTCCTACTGTGCCGCTTTTCGTCGGCTGCAATAGGGATATCCGAAGACTGCCACGTCTTTCGCGCGAAGAAAAAGCGGTAGAGGACTACCTCAGTCCAAGACGCTGGCGCGAATTGATTACACCCAACCTCTTTTGAATTCGTTTTTGCCTTTAAGCCCTGTTTCCACTTAAGTTCCCGCCCATGAGCCATCTCGCCCGAGCCCGTGAAGTGTTTGATTGTGAGTTACTGGCCTTGAAAGCTGTCCGCAAGCATCTCGATGCCTCCTTCGACCTGGGAGTGGAAATCGTCGTGGAAGCTTTGCGCCGACGCGGCAAAATCATTGTCGTTGGGATTGGCAAATCAGGTAACGTTGGCCAAAAAATTGCCGCCACTCTCACCAGCACCGGTTCCACCAGCGTCGTGTTGAGTCCGGTGGATGCGTTGCACGGCGATCTGGGAATCGTGAATGACGGCGATGTGATTCTCGCTCTCAGCTACTCCGGCGAATCGGAAGAACTCCTTAATTTAATTCCCGCGATCAAACGTTTCTCCGTCAAAATCATTGCGCTGACTGGCGGGACGAAATCTTCTCTCGCGCGCTACAGCGATGTGGTCCTGAACGTGAAGGTGCCAAAGGAGGCCTGCCCTTTCAATCTCGCGCCAACTTCCAGCACCACCGCGACGCTCGTCATGGGGGATGCCCTCGCCATGGCGGTTCTACAGGCCCGTGGATTTAAACAAAGCGATTACGCCAAACGTCATCCGCATGGGGCGATAGGCCGCGCGCTCCTCATGAAAATGAGCGACATCATGCGCACCGCCGAACGCAACGCGGTGGCTTCGGAAAAGCTAAGCGTCAAGGAGGCGTTGCTGGTAATGACGCGAGCCAAGTCCGGCAGCGTCAGCGTGGTAAACGCCAAAGGAAAATTGGTGGGCGTTTTCACAGACGGCGATCTGCGCCGGCAAATGGCCGCTGACGACAACGCCCTTTCCAAACCGCTTTCCGCTGTGATGACACGAAATCCCGTTTGTATTCGTGATGATGTTTTAGCAGCCGATGCGTTGAAGATTTTCAATGAACGGAACATTGACGATTTAATTGTAGTCAATGCGAAGAACGAGCCAGTCGGCCTGGTGGATTCCCAGGATCTGCCAAAACTGAAATTGATGTAATTCATCCCAAGCCCGCACCATCAGAGAAATGCCTTTATGAAAAGCAGAACCATTATTTTGTTAGCTGTTGTCTCGTTGATTTTACCCGGAACCATCATGGCGCAAAAAAAGTTAGCTTCGAAACCGCAGGATAAATTTCTTACACCCCACGTTTTCGAATACAGAACGAATCATAATGCGACGCTGAATTACCTCACCTTTCTGCCAAAAGGTTATCAAGCAGACGACAAAAAGAAATGGCCGTTGCTCCTGTTCCTGCACGGCGCTGGCGAACGCGGCACGAATGTCTGGGCGGTGAACATTCATGGGCCCTCCAAATATATTGCCGAGAACCCGGATTTTCCGTTCATCCTGGTTGCCCCGCAATGTCCCGCCAACGAAACATGGTCGAACGAACCTTTACTGGCGTTGCTCAGCCACGTGGAGAAAAGCTATAGAGTCGATAAACGGCGGGTTTACCTGACTGGTATGAGCATGGGCGGCTACGGCGCGTGGAATCTCGGCACTACTTACCCGGAACGCTTCGCGGCGATTGCCCCAATCTGCGGCGGCGGACAAACCATCCAGGTGATTCTCGCAGCCAAAGGTTACGCTCCTCAAAAACAAAAATCTTTGTCCACACTGGGGGTTTGGGCATTCCATGGCGCCAAAGATACCCTTGTGCCGCCATCCGAATCCGAACATATGCTGCAAGCGCTGCAAGAGGCCAAAGTGAAAGAAATCAAATACACGGTTTACCCCGAAGCAAAGCACGATTCCTGGACTGACACATATAATAATCCAGAACTCTACGACTGGTTCCTGCAGCATAAGCGCTGAGGAAAATACAAATGATCAAATTGGCATCTTGGCAATTTAAAAATCTTTGCACACATGGGCTGGAACAAGGTTCCTGGGACAACCCATTTTTTATCCGGTGACGAGGAGACGAATTTGGACTGCGGTGGCAAGCGAAGCGCGACACCGCTTTCGGACGCCCAATGCGGAGTTTTCAATTTCCTGGTGCTTAATGCGCCCGAAAGCACTGTCGCCGCTGCGCTCTGCCAGCGCGGTCCAAAATGCATGGCTATTCCACCGAAAACAGCGAGTAACCGTGGTTCGCGGGCTAAACTGCTGTTGAAGAGTCACTTTTCCACTGCAACATGCCAGTCAAAGTAGAGTTGATTGCGGCGTCCATTGTGAACTTTGTTTTCTGACAACAACGTGTAATACAGACCGCCCGGGAAAGCATTCTGCTGATCGATATCCGTGATCGCCCACGATGCGGATGGATCCTTGATTTCATTCACCTTTTTGGGCGGCTCATCTGGCCCGTTCGGCAAGCGATAACGCGGACTTGAATAAGGATAACCAAACGGACGGGTCACCACGTGGGTGATGGCGTTGGTAATTTCGGCACTCGCGAGGTAAGTGACCGGACGAGAGAGTGAATCAGCCGGTGTGCCGGGTTCCTCCGGTTTGCTCTGTAACAATCCAGAAGGACAAATAGCGATGGAAGAGGTTTGGACAGTGGGCGATGGCGCGGGAAGTCCCAGATAGCCGTGCAAGTAAAACGGCATTCGTTCCGGTTCATCGTTATAGACGTAGTAAACTCCTTGCCACATCGGACCTGGAAGTTGATCTCCATGGTCGTCGGCAAACATCTGGATGGCGAGTCCGAGCTGCTTCAGATTGTTGAGACACTGGGTCTGTTGCCCTTTCCCCTTCGATTTACCCAGCGTTGGCAGGAGTAATCCGGCGATGATGGCAATGATTGCGATGACAACCAGCAGTTCGCTCAAGGTGAACCCCAACCGAGCGCCGCGGCGAAACAGAATAATCCTCATAAACTCCCGATCAAATAAGGTGCAGTTCAAACATGGATTCATCTCAACCCTTTGAGAAGGAGAAATTTCAGCACGGCAGAGGTAAATGTTCTGATAGAAACCACGAATGGGGGAAAGGGATAAGGCGAAAGTGACGAATTACTCCGAGGACACCATTCAACCATTGGTTAACAGTCCGGCAAAATTACCGGTTGTGAATCTTTCGTTGCGGGTGATTTTACTTCATGAAAGGAACCTGCATCTATCTCACAGGCGTCCTGGCCGCGATACTCCTGGTGGGTTGCACAACACCATTACCGCCCGGCGCTGAACCCGGTCCGCGCGGCACGATGGCATACTCAATATTAGTCGAAGCTTCGGAACCCGGCGCGAGAATCGAAGCAGATGGCGATTACATCGGAGAGACTCCAGTGCAATTAAAGATTTTCGGTGATCGAGATGGAACCTTTCACGACTTCGGATCGTCTGTGTTCACGGTACGTGCTTTTCCTGTGACGACAAACCAATATCCACAAACACGCATTTTCCATACGGGGCGCATGTTCGGCCGGGAAGACAAGATTCCGGGGCGCATTTACTTTGACATGAACCAACCCGCACCTGCTTACGTGCCCGTGCCTGTGCCGGTGTATGTGTCTCCTCCTCCACCACCAATGTATTACGGGCCATCGTTCTACTATGGCCGACCGTCCTATTACGGACCCCGATATTATCCGCGGCACGGCAGCGGACTCTACCGCGACCCACGCTTTTCACCGCATGTTACACCGCCATTGAAAGACCGGCTTTTTCATCATCGGCGGAGGTGATCGGAAACAGGCGGAAACGCAAGGCGTCCCGCCTGGTGTTCAGGAAATCGAGACGCCCTGCAAGAAGCGTTGCTGGGCTTGGTTGCGTAACCCTTTTGACGTCGGGATTAATCCGCTGAAACGACTTTGATTCGGTAGAATCGCGAGCTGTTGATCGGGGCGCCGTTAAGGAAGGTGTCCGTGAATGATTGCGTGGAAACCGACTCCGCAGTTTCGGCATCCATTTCGATGTCGTCCCCTTCCTGGGTGTCAGCGAATGCAGTTGGATTCCCATCGGAACATTGAATGCGATAACGCACGCCGCCAACGGCGGACCAGGTCAAGGTCACGTTTCCGTCCGGGTGTTGCTCCGCGCTAAGAATTCTGAGCAGTGAGGCGGCATCTTTCGGATTGGTCTTCGCCAGGTACTCCGCGCGATTACTTTGTCCATCGCCATCATCATCCGCGTCCGGATCAGTAATCCCATACTGAGCTTCCCACTCATCGGAAATGCCATTGTCATTTTCATCTGTAAATGCCGGCTTTGTAAAACCTGAGGTAGTTGTAAAACGCCATTCGGAACTGGTCGAGTAATCACCTGCCTCATCCGTGACGGTCACATACCATTCGTAGGTTTTGCTCGCCTGCAAGCCCGACCAGACAATGCTGCTCTGGGTGCCGGGAACGACATTTAAATTTGTCCCAAGCACGACGTAGGCTGTGCCGGGAGAACCGGCGCCATTCGGCTGCATGTTGTAGCTGAACGAGAACTGACTGTCGGCATCAGTCTCGTAATTCCCGGTGTAAGGGGAATAGGTCTTGATATTCACAATGTTGTTGCTCGGCGAAAAATACATCAGGCGCATCAAGCCATTGCCACCGTTGAAGCGACCCTGGTAATTCGATACGAGTGTGCGAACCGTTTTCCCATTAAAGGTATTCGCACGGGAACCTTCGCCGCCATTGTTGAAGACGTGACCACCGAGCATCAGGAAGAAGTTCGGGTTCTCTTTCAGACCCTGGTAGAGAGCTGAGCCTTGATTACTGAGGTTACTCGGCGTGCTGTCACTTCCCGCATGATGCGTCAGGACGATCACGCGGCGATTCTGGTTGGTGGCCAGAACAGCGTTGGCCCAATTCAAAACCGCGGAGCCGTAGCGGCCGTATTCAAACGAGAACACGATGAAATCCATTCCACCAGCGCTGAACAGATCGAACCAGTTGTCGTTATCCGAGCCGAAATGACCGCCGTAATAGGGTTTGTCGCTGAAGTGCGAGATGCCGAAATATTGATTGTAAAGGTTGCTCGTCCCATTTGGATCACCCGCCGGTTGTTGATCGTGATTGCCGACCGTGATGCCGTAAGGAATGCCAAAAACCAGTTTCGTGGTGGATTGCTTTTCCAATCGATACATCGCATTGGTGGCAATTCTCCATTCTCCGGTGTTCGGATTTCCATTTTTGATGTCACCGTTCTGAACGCAATCGCCGAGCGTCGCCACGTAAGCGATATTTTGCGAAACGCGATTGTTCGCAATCCAATCCGTCTGGGCAAACCACATCTCCTTGGTCGCATCGCCAAGACCCGAATTTTCCCGCGCATAGTTCTGAGTATCGGGCAGGACCGGGATCAGAAAATCGCGACCAGGATAGGGTTTCGGCGCCTGATGTCCGTGGAAAGTGACTTTAACATTTCCCCCCGCTGGATTCACCACGGCGACTTTCAACGTGGGCGATGAAGCAACATTGGCAACGTTGTTGGCAGGTGAAACCAGGGTGGCCATCGGGGCCGGGATAAACGCAAACGAAGCGACGGGTCCAGCCGGCGTTTGCAAACCATTGCCAGGTAAATCGCGCGATTGAATCATCCAACCACTGCCGCTGGGCTGGAAGCTCACGATGTTGTCCTGGTTCACGCTGTCGCCGCCCTCGGGAGAGAGAACCAGCACACCGGTGTTGGGAGTATGGCCCGGGATGGTCAACAACCAGTTGCCAGTGCTCACATTGTTCAAGCTGAAGCGTGGTGTAGGACCGTTATGCATCAGGATGCCGCCATCTCCCTGGAATTTTCCGGATATGACGGATGCGTTTGACTTGGGGACAAAAACGAAAACGACGGGATCCTGTTCGGTCTCTGCGCCGTTCGCGGCGTTGTCCCGCACATGAACTGTCCAGGTTCCGTTGGCGTTGGCGACGGACGATGCACGATTACCTTCGTTGCGCGCATGGGTAACCAACAGAATGCCGTCGGTGGTTGAATTGATACCGAGGCTGGTGAGGTTCACTGTTGAAATGCCTCCGCCGTTATCCACGAAGTGAGTGCCCAAACTGAGTCCGGGCGATCCGGTAAACAGATTGTTTGGTCCACCATTAATATCCGTTGAGTTCCGCGCATGACCCGCGAGCCAATTGGTGAATGGGAAAAAGGCGGCGGACACGTTGATGTTGTATTCCTGACCGTCAGGGGTATTCGCAATCGGGATGAAGAAACTGCCTCCATTCGCCCCGCCACGACTGTAAGCCATCGAGCTGGTGCAATAGTTCATTCCAGAATCTTCCCCATGATTCCGGCCGTTCTCTGCCACTGAAGTTATCATCACGCCGGTTTCCACATCGTCATTGCTGCTGGATCCGATCTGCACATTGATATCGCCACGGTTCGATCCCTCCCTGATTTTGAAGCCGTTGATGGAAGTGGTGGTGGTAGCTGTGACTGAATGGACATTATTCGCCAAATCATGTTGCACCACTTGGATATTCGCCGCCGCCACACCGTGCGGCGGGACCGGGGGAACAATCACTTTGAGGGAAATCTGGCCGGAAGTTTCAAGGATACTTGCGACTAGCCCTGCCCCGAGGCCGGAGCCGGTGATGGTAGGCGTTGCATTGAAGGAACCGCTCTTAGAACCGGTATAATTGATGAGCGGATAGGTTTCCGCACCCAGCGAACTGCCAATGACATTGATGGTGATGGTGTTCGCGTTCAGGGTCAGTCCGCCGGTCACATTAATGGCGCCAACTGTCCCGCCGGTTCCATTGGCCTGGAGAGAAACTTTTGCACCGGAGTTCAAGGTGATCGAACCATTTACATTTCCAACCCCGGAGGTGAAGTTTCTGACCAGTGTTTGGCTGGCTGTGAGTGCATAGCCGCTAACTGCAGACACGTCGAAGGTGGTTCCATTCGTGATGGTGATGGTTGGGCTGGCAATAGAACCCCCTGTTCCGATGGCGAGTGTGCCAGCACGAATGAGGGTGCCGCCCGAGTAAGTGTTCGCTCCCGTGAGAGTAACCTTGCTGCCACCACTCTTGGTCAGCGCGCCGGAGCCAGTCAATGCCTGGCCGATGATGACATCGCTCGTTGCGTCAATGGTCAGTCCGCCCGCTTGAATCTGAGCGAGGTTCAGCCCGGTCATGAACGCACTGTTGGCACCGGACGCTGTGCGCAGAATGGCATTGTCAAAATAAATGCGAGCGTCGCCGCCAGAAGTGGTCTTCTTGATCTGTATGGGTTCGACCACGCCGTTTTTAATCGTGTAAGTTCCCGTTCCCGCACCCGTCTGGCTGAAGTTCACCGTGCAACCCGACACAAGACCACCCGTTTGCGAAACGTCACCAGACGAACCGGCGGAATACGCTACTCCCAGGTGACCTCCAGCCATGGTCAAGGTGCTGTTGTTGATTTCTAAACGGCTCGTGACAGGATTGGCGCTGTCGCCCACGCGAAGATTTCCACCCGAGGTGGTGAGGGCAAATGTGGCGCCGTTGGTCAGAATCATTTGCGCCCCCGAACCGATAGCCTGCGAGCCGATGCGATAACCGCCACGCGAAGAGAAAGTGCCGCCATCCACGATGTGCTTTCCTTCGTGAAGGAGAAAGGGTGGGTTCACCAGGCTTGCCGCCCCGATTGCCATCGAACCTTTGACGCGAAGTGTGCCACCGCCGTAAACAGCATGTGCTCCGCTCACCTCTACCGAAGTCGTGTTGTCCAGCACCACTTCACTTCCACTGGCGATGCTCCAGTCCTTTGCAGAAGTGGAACCCCATGCAACGTCAGCTTTGAAGGTGTTGTTGCCCACCAAATTTGTGATGGCGCCACTGATCGTTAATTCGTTTCCGTAAAGTGCGAAGCCGCCGTTGTTGAACGTCACCCACGGCACGGTTAACCCAGTGATGTTATTCGTGTTGGACTGGCGCGTGGTGCCTTTGAAAGTCAGACTGTCACCGCTAACCGGAGCCGTCATTCCGCCCCAGTTCCCCCCCGTGCTCCAGTTGCCGTTTGCGCCATTCCCGGTCCATGGCTGCGGTCCGGAAATCCACGTCAAAGAAAAGTTGTCATATCTGACATTCCCTGCATTCGGGGCGATATCCCACATGATATAACGAGCAGTGCCGTCCAGACGCCATCCGGTGCCAGCAAGATTGGAATCGGATGCAGTATCATAAAACCACGTGCTGCCACCGTTCAGCGAAAGTTGCACACGGGAATTATATGTCGTCGTTTCCATGCCAGCGTCGGTCACGCGCATCAATAAAGTAATTTCGGTTCCGTAAGTGTTGGCTCCCATGGTATGGATCGCCGCATTCAAGTCGCTGCCTAAACCGGATGATCCGGTGTCAATCCGTTTTCCGATCGTGTAAAAATTATTTCCACTCGCCGCCCGGTAGAGTTGCACACCGAAATCCCAGGTAGTGGCATCCCCTTCTCCAGTGCCAAGAGCAAAGGAGGTGCGGTAAACTCCGGTAGAATCGTTGTCCATGCTGATAGCAACATCATAGACCACCGGGTTCGCAGGGGTTGCCGCCTCAATTCCAAGAGCGGGCGCGAAATCGAAAGGGGTCGTCCCATTGGCAGAAAGCGTAAACCTTCCAGCGTTGGCTGCTGCCACCACTCGCAGTTTGCTGCCAGGGATATCGTAGGCAGTCGTTGCCTTGGTCCCGGTGTTCATGTAGCGCAGGCCGGCAGCAATGGAACCGGTCAAACGGGTGGTCGGTGGATTGATCCCGGTGTTGACGCCACTGCCCAGCCCAAAGCCGGTGCCAGAACTGGTGACGTTGTAATTATCGCCAATGATCACGGTTGCGCCATGCACGGGATTACTGAATAGAACCGCCAGGGCCAAGCCAGGCAGGAGAGTTAGTTTTCGCAAAATTTTCATGATGGGTGTTTGCGTTTGGGTTGGGACAAGACGCGACTCCACTTCAAAGCCACTCTGGTGGAGGGGGGACACCACCGGCTGCGTACTGCCAGAAAGGGCAAAGGCTTTTGGGAGATCGGTGCAAAGGCTAGGCAGACGAGACCAATCCGGCAATACCCGCAAATTAGGGTAAGTCTTTGATCACCTCAGACGTATATCCGTGGTCTCCAACCCCTTGTCATTACCCACATCTTTTCAGGGTTGGATTAACGCCTCTGATAATAAGGTGTAATATGTTGATATATAGCTGTTTATGACTTGTACTTTTTTTAAGTACATCTCACAATGCCGGAATGATT
>JACDHS010000189.1 GCA_013820875.1 Verrucomicrobiota bacterium
CCGAAACGCAGACCGCGCCACTTTTAATCCCCCCTCCACGCCTTGCGCTACTGCAAAACAGTGGCGTTTCGATGGTTTCCGTGCTTCCTTACCTGCTCTGATGGTTGATATCCGCTCACAAACACTCGACGAAATTCAAACCCAACTTGCCAGTTGGGACGAACCGGCCTATCGCGCCACCCAGTTGATGGACTGGCTCTACACGCGTCGGGCGGCCTCGTGGGAAGAGATGTCCAACCTGCCCAAATCGCTCCGCGAAAAGTTGAAGGGACAGTACACCTTGCACCTGCCGGAATTGGTCCGAAAACAAGGTTCGCGCGATACAACCCAGAAATTTCTTTGGAAAATGGTCGATGGTTCGTTCATCGAAAGTGTCCTGATCCCGGCGAATCCGGCCCTCTACGGTGAAGCGAGCGATCGGCATACACTCTGTGTTTCGACACAGGTCGGTTGCGCTTACGGTTGCCGTTTTTGCGCGAGCGGTTTGGAAGGTTGGAAACGGAATCTGCGCGCGGACGAAATTGTCGGGCAGATCGTCGCCACAGAACGCTGGCATGCCGCGGAAATGGCCCGGGAAACAGAGGGTCAATCCACTCCCCGCACTGCCGTCTCCGACTCTCGTCTGATCAACAACCTGGTCATCATGGGAATGGGTGAACCGTTGGCAAATTACGAGAATTTGCTCCGCGCATTAAAAATTCTCAATGCTCCATGGGGCGGCGGCATTGGTGCGCGCAAGATCACCGTCTCGACGAGTGGACTCGCGCCGCAGATTCGTAGGCTGGCCGATGAACCCTTCCAGTTCCGTCTCGCGATTTCCCTGCACGGCGCCACGGACGATGTCCGCGCTGAGATCATGCCGGTTAATAAAAAGTTTCCGCTGAGTGAGCTGACGGCGGCTTGCGAATATTATCAGCAAAAGAAAGAGAAGATGATCACGTTGGAATATATCCTGATTGCCAACGTGAACGATGGACTGGACCAGGTCAAACCGCTGGCCAAACTCGCGCATCGCCTCCACGCAAAGGTGAACCTGATCCCCTACAATACAGTGGAAGGGTTGCCCTGGGCGCGTCCGACGGAAGAAGTGCAGGAAAAGTTTCTCGCCGCCCTGGAGAATGAAAAGGTGATCGCCACATTGCGCCGCGAAAAAGGCCACGACATTGATGCCGCCTGCGGTCAGCTTCGTTTAAAGACCGAACGCGAACTGCAACAACCGTTACTCGCCGAGTAGGCTCAGCTGCTGACGCGCTTCGGCGTGTTCAGGGTTGATGCGGAGGGCTTCCCGGAAATGGAACACCGCCTGGTCGCGCCTCTCATTGGCGGCAAAGATTGCGCCCATTTGAAAATGCGCCGGCGCAAAGTCGGGGTTCAACTGCACCGCTTTTCCATAATGCGTCAATGCTTCGGAAATACTGCCGAGTTCGAGGAGTGCGGTGGCGAGGTTGTGCTGGATGACAGGGTTGGACGGCTTCGCGTGCGCCGCTCGCGCATAAAAAGATTTCGCCTGCTCAAAATCACCTTGTCGCACCGATAGCATTCCCAGGTTGCTGAGTGCGTCATCGTAGTCCGGCTTCATTTTGATCGCTTGCAGGTAGGCGGCGCGCGCTTCTTCCACTCTGCCCAATTGCACAAGAGAGTTGGCGAGGTTGTGGTGGGCTTCAGCGTAGTCAGGCCCAATCTCACGAGCAGCTCTCAGGTGTCGTTCCGATTCTTCAAGTTCTCCCGCTGTGCCGAGCGCAATGCCGAGATTGGCATGCGCCGTGTAATTATTTTTCGTGACGGCTAACGCCCGGCGAAAGACCGTTTCGCTATCGCGCCAGTGGCGCACCTCTTTGTTGGTCACAAAAAGGAAGCCGATCATTGCCGCCACAATTGCAGTGCCCCATGCAACAGGTGGCAGTTTAAATCGCTCGACACATTGCGCCGCGCCCCAGACCAGTGCGATGGAGAAACCAATCATCGGCAGGTAGGTGTAACGGTCGGCCATGGATTGAATGCCCACCTGCACAATGCCGATCACCGGAATCATCATGCCAAGAAACCAAAACCAGCCGACAGAGATGAAAGGTGCTTTGCGCGCGAAACGAACGGCGAGAAATGTGATCCCAATCAACAGAACAAGAGCAAGCGCAACCTGCCAGCCCGGCCAGGAATTCGGGTGCGGATAAAACACCGCCAGGTCATCCGGCCAAAAGAATTTCTTGATGTAGCGGAAGTAAGAAATAAGCGCGTTTTCCAGCCGAAGGATTAATGGAAAGTCAGTGAGGCTTTTCACACTGCCACCGGCTTTCTGCGCCCAGACAGTAACCACGCACGAGGCGATGGAGAGGGCGAAGAACGGGAGTTTCTCGAGGAGGATGGGGAAGTGTTCAGTGTTCAGTTTTCGGTGTTCAGTTTGCGTCGGCGCGAATAGGGGCATTCGTCGCAGGGGCCAGAAGTCCAGGAGTACGAGGACGAAGGGCAATGTCACGATCATCGGCTTGGCCATTAGTCCGAGGGCGAAACAAACCAGGGCGAGTGTGTAGCGGATTTTTTCGGGCTTCTGAGCGTAGTGCGCGTAGGCATACAACGTCAGCATGAAGAAGAATCCGCTGAGCACATCTTTGCGTTCCGAAATCCAGGCAACCGATTCCACCCGCAACGGATGCAACGCAAACACCGCGGCGACGATGACACTTTTCCAAACGGAACCGGTCATTTTTCTGAGCAGGAGAAAGAGCAGAATTGCGCTGCCCGCATGGAGGAAAACGCTCGTGAGATGATGTTTGCCGGGATTAAGGCCGAAGAGCTGGCAATCGAGCATGTGGGACAACCAGGTGAGCGGATGCCAGTTGCTGGCGGCTGGTTGCGTGAACGCCCACTTTATATTTTCTCCCGTGATGCCTTGTTGGACAATGGGATTTTCCGAGACGTAATCGGGATCGTCGAAGTTGATGAAATCGTTCTGGCGCACCGGCCAGAAAGCCGCCAGCGTAACGATGGCAAGCACGATGCAAATGAACCAGGTTTTGTTCTGATTGCCTTCTTTATTCATCTTGCGGGTGCGTGCTTATTCTATGCACCAACACTCACGAGGAAAGCCTTCGTTTGTAAACATAGATGTAAGGATTCGACTCAGCGTCGTAATCCCGCGCAGCCTCATTTCAACGGTATTCAGTGTGACCCGCTTCCATAACTTCCACCCGGCCAATTCGTTCCCCTCGCGTCCGCCGAAAATGAAAAAAAGCCACCTGGTTGCCCGGGTGGCTTAATGTGTTTGTTTGCATTGGTTAGGCAGTCACAACCGTGACGATCGTGCTCTTGGCGCTTTCGCCACCGTTGTTCACGGCAGAGATGGCCACTTCCAACTGCGCGTTCGACGGCGCATTCTCGATCAGGAAGGCCAAATCAGCGGAACTGCCGAGTGAAGTCCACTCCGGCTGTCCGACCAACCGCATCCAGGCGCGGTAATGCTGCGCACGCGCTGCTGCCGGCCATTTCACCGAGATGTTGTTCCCGCCGAGCAACATCGCTGTCACATTCACCGGCACTTCCGGGACCGGCAACGCGCCCGGTTTGTTGAACCCGAATTCCAGCCAGCGCGGATCGAGCGGGGTGAGCTTGAAAACGAGAAGGCTGAACAACTCGCGCAACGCCACTTGCACCTCGTTCGCCTTGGTCATCCGGGCGATGTTCGCCAGTTGCAACGCGCTCTTCTTTTCGGTCGCCGTCGCGCGTGAGTTGGTCAGGTTGTTTTTCAGGATTTCAGCCTGCGCTCCCGTGAGGCCGGCATCTTCGCTCCCGAACGCGGGATTCGCGGTGAGATGACTTCCCATCGTCCCAAGCATCACCACCAATGGCTCGATCCTGCGAGGAATCTGCATCGTGCCAGTGATTCCGAACGCATCCCAGAACTGCGAATATTTGTGTCCCAGGATGGGTTTCCTCATTTCCCGCACCAGGGTGCCAAAGGTGCGCCCCGCCTTCCACGCGGTTTTCTTTGCGGCCGTCGCATTTTTGGCGTCGGTCTTGGCCGTTTGATAGGTGTTATGGAGCGTCGTCAGCTCCGTTTCATGCGTGGCAAGCGTTGCTCCCAGGCCCGTCGGCAACCCGAGCGTCGCCCCGTATTTAGTGACACCAGTCTGCGCTGATCCCAACTGCGGGACCAATTTGACCGGTGAATTTGTTATTGGATTCTTCATATTGTTATTACTCTTCTTTCTGTTTTTCTTTTGTTTTTGACACGCGCGTTCATCGCTCGTGCGTTAACGGGGTAGTTTGTCTCACATTCAGTGGGGGTTACATAAGGACAACATTCTGTTGCAGTGACTGTCCGCCCCTCGGGAGGCCCGTCTTTATTGGCGATTCTCACGCAAAATATTTTCATTTTTGGGTAAAACTGACGCACGGAGAAACCACGAACGGACACTAATCGACACGAATTTAGGGGAGTGAAAGGGTTCCTCGCTGTTTTCAGTGGAATAGGATTTGGAAAAGTCTTCGATCGGTGAATTCCTGTTCCGGAGGAACACTTGAGAATAGCCCAATGTTTCAACATTGGGTTCGAAGTGGGTGAGTTGAATCAGTTCCGAAGGAACGGCTGACTGGTTGCGCGCTAATTCCTGACTGCATGCAATAGGGCCAGAAACAGGGCCAAACGCAGGGCTTTCCTTTCTGCAAATCAACCTAAATCCGTGAATGGTAATATGAGCCAAAATTATCAACGAATTCCCTGAACGTCTGACCGCTTTATGATGTTAATCCGTGTTCATCAGTGGCTAAATCCCGCAGCGAAATGAAACGAAAACCTGGCCCATGGGAAATTATGTTCCGCACCTTGCGCCTGTTCCAGCGGACCCATGGACATTGCGACGTCCCGCCAAACTCCCGCCAGAAGACGCATCCAAAACCTGGTAGCAGCCGACGTGAGGAGGCTCCAATCAATTTTTTGCCCTGAAACCGAACGAAAAAAATCAGAGCCTCGTCACCTCGTCTGCTACCAGTTCTTTGGACATACGTGCCGACGACTCGCGGTTTTCCACCTCTCACCGCGTATTTTTGAACCTCGAATAATCCATAGCGACATTTTCACCTTCAAATCGTGATTCCCCAACCGTTAAACCTTGCTGGATCAGGCATTTACCTATAAACGAAAAGATCACCACGGGACACCGGGATGTCTGAACTGAACCCTGAACCAAAAGCTCGTTGCCAGATCAACGCGGTGTTGATGGCAACGTGGTGGCCTAGTCAAAGCCCATCAACTTTGGGGAGCAGTTGCCTAAGTTGTTGGATAAACTTAACGAGGTGTTGGCAGCATGAAATCGTCAAAGAGCAGCATCAAAACCCAGGGGTATGACGAACTCGTCACCGGAATCTCACAAATTTTGGAGGCTGGGCGGGGTCATGCGGCATGGTCTCTCAACTCGATTATATCGGCCGTTTATTGGGAAATCGGCCGACGCATTGTCGAGTTTGAGCAGGAGGGCCGAAACCGTGCTGAATATGGAAAACGCGTTATCGAACAGTTATCTGAAGACCTGAGAACGCGGTATGGGCGCGGTTTTGGTCGAAGCAGTCTGTTTCAAATTCGCGCCTTCTACTTAACTTACCGTGAAAAAGTCCAGACGGTGTCTGGACAATCCAAAAATCAAAAAGTCCAGACACTGTCTGGACAATTCGAACGTATCAGGGAAGCGCTTCCATTACCCTGGTCTCAATATGCACGGCTACTCTCGGTCGGAAGTTCTGAAGCCCGCGAGTTCTATGAAACCGAAGCGGTACGAGGTGGATGGTCCGCCCGGCAATTGGACCGGCAGATTTCTACGCGGTTCGGATCGCAGAAGTATCTGGATTGGAAGGACGGCAAACATTTGCGCGCACTGGTATATCGTTGTTTTCAGGAAGAACGCACCTGGGAACGGGATCTGTTTTTTTCCGAAGCTAAACTGAAAGACAGTTTGGAATGGATCGATGATGACGAGGAACGACGGGAATTGGAGCGTGTTTGGAAAGAAGCGAAGATCCAGCCCGGCATGACGGAACCAAGTCTCGATTCCCGCGATTGCGCACACAAAATTGCTCGCATCTACGATTACCACATTACGGCGAGTAGGTGGCATTTGATCGCTGGCTTGCTGTAAAGATCGCCGAAGACGAGGGAAGGGATTAGCCGCGAAAGAACGCAAAAAGCGCAAAAAGGGAAGAGATGCTCGGTCTTTGAGCCGCAGTCATTGTCGCCACTTCACTACAAGCGTCGCAATAATCCAATACGCAAGAACACCAACGGGCGGAACAAGGATCCCAATTAAGATCTTGATCGGTCGCGGCAAACCACTTCGGAGTGCCATAATTGTGCTTCCAGTCGCTAGTCCCCCAAAGAATCCACCGATGGCTCCGCCGACGAAGATTAAAAAAAGCGGAAGATACGCCCAAATCATCCAGAGCCAATGCAACCGAGGGAAGACTTCGATGTTCCGTCTTCGAAACTCGACCTTCGGCGTAAACAGGTCGAAACCCATCTTAATCTTCAGCTCGAGTGAAGAACCATCGGCAAGTGGAATGTTGACAATACCGTCCACTCTTTCCAGAGGAACTCCGTCCTTCAGTATTGTTGTCCAGGAGAAAAAGCCTGTGCTCAGTGACAGGTTCAAATCGGGGTGTCCAGGCAGTTTGAATGGAGTATTCATCTTACGTAAAACGAAGCAGCGATCGCAAAGCTGATCGATGACGAGGAATACGCCAAGCAAATACCTGTTGGAATAAGGGTATTTCGAGGATCGCTCCCGGAGGGGATTATTAGCCGCGAAAGAACGCAAAGAACACAAAAAGGGAAAGGCTACTGGCCGGGAGGTTTTTCTTTCAGGATTAAACCGGATTCTTCCCGTTTCCTCTCCTCTTCTGCAACGAACTGACGCAACTCTGAAAAGGGTCAGTCCTCACTTTTTACATACTAGTCGTTGTGCATTTTGTGTAAATAGTAAGGACCCCTTCAATGATGCTTCGCACTAACCCAACCGGATGGATCAAGCAGCCTTGAACCGCTCGACAAATCCCGTCAACGGGGTAACCTCGTTCCATCTAAGTCTTTTGAAGCGGCAGGGAAACACACCGACTGTTTGAAAAATTAGACAAGCCGGGAGTTCGCGAAATGTACGCAAGACTTGGGGCGGCGTTCCGAGACGTTGCGGAATGAATTAGCCGCCTCTGAAGTAAAGCGCAGCATGACCACAGTATCTACTCATCATATCCGAAACGTAAAAGAGAAGGGGACTGCCACGACGAGAGTGGCCTTGCAGGGGAGCAGGGTGGGCTTTCTGAGCAGGCTGCGCCTGGTTTTGTTGGGTGCTTTTTTGCTGTTGCTCTCTTCCACGGTGCAAGCTCAGTTCACTTTCACAACGAATAACGGGGCGATCACCGTCTCGGGATACGATTGTTCCGGTGGAGATGTTGTCCTTCCCAGCACTTTCAACGGCATGCCCGTTACCAGTATAGGAAATTATGCATTCTGGGCTTGCGGAAGCCTGACCAATGTCACGATCCCCAGTAGTGTCACCAACATAGGGAACGCTGCATTCGCGATCTGTGTCAATCTAACGAACGTCACAATGGGCGGCGGGGTCAAAACGATCGGCGATCATGCATTCTACCACTGCAACAGTCTGACCAATTTTACCATTCCCAGCAGTGTCACGAGCATTGGAAAGTATTCCTTTAAATGCGATAATCTGATTATGGTTACCATTGGCAGCGGGGTCACCAACATGGCGCACACCGCATTCAGTGAGTGCCCCAGGCTGATTGCGGTTGGTGTCCATACCAATAATCCCAGCTATAGCAGTTTGGATGGAGTGTTGTTCGACAAAAGCCAGAGTTCGCTCATTTGTTTTCCCGGTGGAAAAACCGGCAGTTACACGGTCCCGAGCACTGTTTCCAGCATCGGCGACAGTGCCTTTATCTATACTGTCCTCACCAATGTTGTCATTGGTGGCAGCATTACCGATATTGGTAGCGCTGCATTCCTTAGCAGTAGTCTGGTCAGTGTCACAATATCGAATGGCGTCAAAAGCATCGGAGCCACTGCCTTCGCCAGCTGCACCAACCTGGGGAGTGTCACGATCCCGAACAGTGTCACCAACGTCGGGTATGCGGCGTTCCACAATTGCACCGATTTAACCAGTGCGACACTTGGCGATGGTATCACCACCATTAAGCAAGGTGTGTTTGAAGCGTGTTACAGCCTCGCCACTATCACGATACCTGCCAGCGTTACGAACATTGAAATTGTCGCCTTCTCATACTGTCACAGCCTGACCAGCATTTATTTCCAGGGCAACGCTCCGCATATTGATGATTATTTTGTGTTCTACAATCATCAGGGAGCGATCGCGTATTATTTGCCCGGCACGACAGGCTGGGATGACTTTGCCGTGTTGGGTGACATTTCAACGGGACTGTGGGTTCCGCGAATGGAAACGAACGATGGTAGTTTCGGGGTGAAAGCGGACGGTTTTGGCTTCAATATTAGCTGGGCCAGTGGCCAGAATGTGGTGGTGGAAGCTTGCACCAATCTGCTCAATCCCGAATGGCAGCCGCTTCAAACCAACACATTAACGGGTGCCTCAGCCTATTTCAGCGATTCGCATTGGATCAATTATCCTGGTCGCTTATATCGCGTCCGTTCGCCATAGCTAGCCGCGAAAAAAACCAAAATGGAAAGGCTACTGGCCGGGAGGTTTTTCTTTCAGGATTAAATTGAACCGGATTCTTCCCGTTTGCTTTACTCTTCTGCAACGAACTGACGCAACTCATCGGCTATGTGGATGACCCTACCGGGGCTCGGAGGTTCTTCTGCAAATTGCCGCAAATTCTCGAAAAAGCGGTCAGCATCGTAGCCGGCCTCTTTTGCCAGCTTATCTTTGACCGCCCAAAGCTCTTCCATGATTGGGTCAGGTCTCCCATCAATTCCATAAGGGATGGTTTTGCATCGGCGGAGTCGCTCTTTTCGACGGGAAACGGGGTCTGTTCCAAGCTGGAACGAACATTTTTCTGCGGAACGGAGTCTATTCCAAGCTGGAACGAACATTTTTCTGCGGAACGGAGTCTGTTCCAAGTGGGAACGAACATTTTTCCGCGGAATGGAGTCTGTTCCAAGCTGGAACGAACATTTTTCCGCGGAACGGGGTCTGTTCCAAGCTGGAACAAACATTTTTGCGCGGAACGGAGTCCGTTCCAAGTGGGAATGAACATTTTTCCGCGGAAAGGAGTCCGTTCCAAGTTGGAACAGAGGCCGTTTTTGGCGTTTGGGTCTTTGTAAGTCGCTGCGGGAGTGTCGTTTGTGGGTTTGGAGGGGGAACGTTCGTCGTTGTTTCGGTCCAATTCAGAGAGGAATGTTTTCTCCCTCACCCTACTAACCTAACCCCGCGCCAGCGGTCATCCACTCTATAACGATTACCAAAAGTAATTTCCGGATAGGTCCTGAATCGAGTTATTCTAAAGGAGTAGGAATAAACGATATCGCACAGCTTCGCTGCATCTGGCCGGAGGCCCAAAGGGCCGGCAATCCCTCAGCCCAGCCCAC
>JACDHS010000190.1 GCA_013820875.1 Verrucomicrobiota bacterium
TTCTCAGCCGTCCCTTTCGGGACTACAACTGTATCTATCCTTGTACCCAATGTTGAAACATTGGGCTATTGTCAGGTGTCCCTCCGGGACAAAGACCATCATCGGCATTCCTGTTTCACAAGAACACCATTCCACCGAAAACAGCGAAGAACCCAAACCTAGGTGATTGGCGCTTTTTATCGAGCAACTGCCGTTTTTAGGATGATTTCTTCGAGTGCATCATCCGGTTTAAGTTCGAGCCTCCTCAAGGTGGTGATGATCGACGCATCTGTTCTAACCTCAACCTGCGGTCCCTGTTGTCATGGAACCACTTTAATGCGGTAGTACTGCGCTTTATTGGTTGGGTTTCCGCCTGGGTCGGTGAACGATTGTGTAGATGCCGTTCCGTAAGGATTGGCATCCATTTCGGTGTCTATGAAACGGATGATGTCGGTGAATGGACCGCCGATCCCACCGTTGGTATCGCCGGTTGAATATTGAATGCGATAGCGAGTGCCTCCTATGGAAGACCATGTCAGGCCAAAGGCGCCGTTCGTCAGCGAACCTGCATCAAGAATCTTAAGAACGGACGCGGCGTTCGTCGGGTTCGTGTTCGCGATATACTCCGCGAGATTGCTTTGCCCATCACCATCGTCGTCACCGTCCGGGTCGGTAATCCCATAAGCGGCCTCCCAGGCGTCGGGAATGCCGTTGGTGTTCGTGTCGGGAGGAGCCGTCACGGTTAAATCCAGGTTCGCTGTCGCACTACTGAGGACACTGTCACTGGCGCGATAACTGATGCGGTCCAGACCACGATAACCATGAGCCGGCAGGTAAGCGATCGTGCCATTGTCAGGATCGAAGTCACTGGCCAATCCGCGCACTGGCAGGTTGGTGATCTCAAAGGTCAAGTTGTCGTTATTGCTATCGGAAGCCTGCAATGTTAGCAGCGAAGGTTGGTCTCCGGGGATCGTCACCTGTTGATGATTTGCGACCGGTGCTGCATTGACACCGGTGGTAAATGTCCGCGGGGAACTGCTCGCGATATTGCCAGCCTGATCCGTCACGGTGACGTACCATTCATAAGTTTTGTTTGGCTGCAATCCCGGCCATGCGGCACTGCTCTCGCTGCCAGCAGTGACGTTTACGTTTGTCACCAGCGCAGCATACGGCGTCCCCGGCGACCCTGGGCCGCTCGGCAGTTGCAGACTGTAGTTGAAAAACATTTCGCTGTTGGCATCGGTCTCGTATCGGTCCAGCCAGGGGGAATAAGTCTGGATGACTACCTGGTTATTCGTTGGCGAGAAATACATCAGCCGCATCCAGCCATTGCCGCCGTTGGTGCGGCCCTGGTAATCTGATACGAACGTCCGCATTATATTCCCGTTAAACGTGTTTTGCCGCGAACCTTCACCAGTCACGTGTCCGCCGAGCATCATGAAGAAGTTGGTGTTGGCCTTGAGCCCCTCATAAATGGCTGATCCCTGCGCGCTAAAGCTGCTTGGTGTAGAGGTGCTGCCGGCGTAATGTGTCACCACGATTGCCCGCCTATGCTGGTTGGTGGACAGCACGGCATTGGCCCAGTTCATGATGACTGATCCGTAACGCCCGAATTCGAAATAGATTACGATGAAATCCAGTCCGCTCGCGCTGAACAAATCGAAGTGACTGTCATTATTGTCGCCAAAATTACCGCCGTAATAAGGTCGCCCGCTGAAATGCGATATGCCGAAATAATCGTTGTAGAACGTCGTCGTGCCGTTCTCATCGCCAAGGGGTTCCTGGTCGTGGTTGCCCACGGCGGCGCCATAGGGAATCCCAAAAGTCAGCAATGTGGTTGACGGTTTTTCGAGCCGGTACATGGCATTGGTGGCAATGCTCCACTCGAGCGTGTTCGGGTTTCCGTTTTTAATGTCGCCGCTCTGCACGATGTCGCCCAGGTGCGCCACGTAAGCGATGTTCTCCGATTTGCGGTTGCTGACAATCCAATCCGTCTGGGCGTACCACATATGCCTCGAAGCGTCGTCAGGCGCCTCGCGCGAGTAGTTCTGGGTATCGGGCAAAACGGGGATGCAAAAGTCGGGACCGGGATAAGGTTTGGGAACCTCGCGTCCGTAGTAGGTCACAGTCAGATCACCCGGGGTTGCGTTGGTGACAGCCACCTTCAAGATCGGAGAAGCACCAATATTCTGGGCGTTGTTCTGCGGCGCCGTCAGGGTCGTTGTCGGCAATGGCCCTGAAATCCACTTCACGGAAAAGTCGTCATAAGCAACCAGGCCAGCGCCTCCGGCAACGTCCCAGAAGAAAAAGCGGCCAGCTCCATTCATCCGCCACCCATTGGGCAAATCCGAATCGGTATTGGAATCATAAATCCATGTAGTGCCGCCGTTGATGGAAACCTGAATTCGAGAATTGAATGTGGTGGTTTCCACACCTGCATCCGTCACTCGGATCAGAAACGGAACTTCCGTTCCATGAGTTCCGACGGTGCCGATGGGTGAATTTACTGCACTGCTCCCGGAAGCGCCTGCGCTCACCCGTTTTTGAAGTGTGTAAGCAGTGGCACTCGTTGTGGCATGATAAAGTTGAATGCCAAAATCCCAGTCCCCTGCCGTGCCGGGAGCGGAGCCCAATGCGAAGGAGCAACGCTGTGAGCTCACAGTGGAGTTCGCAATGGTGATGGTGATCTCATAGACCGCAGGTTGGGCTGGACTCGCCGCGGAGGTTCCCAGGAACGAGCGAAAATCGTATGGCGCAGTGCCTGTGGAGAGCGAAAGAGTCGAGGAGAGGCTCGCGACGGGAGCCACCGCCAGTTTGTTACCCGTTATGGTGTGAGCGCTATCCGTTTTGGTTCCAAACGCCTTGATGTATTGCAGGCCGATAGCCGCCGAACCGGTCAGGCGAGTAGTGGGCGGGGTAATGCCGGAATTGACACCGCTGCCCACTGCAAAGCCCGATTCCGCACCGGTGACATCGTAGTTATCCGCAACGATGACCTGGCCGTGGGAAACGCTGCCAACTAGCAGAAGACTGGTTATCAGAAAACAACTTGCCGATTTCATTATGGATTGCTTCGTTTGGTTAATGGCGATTGGTCATTGCGACCTTGGGAGCCAGCCAACCTGCCCTCGGGCAACGACTGCCACCAGGCCAGCAAAGGCTCACTCATTCGCTGGACGATGTTGGGATGCTTTGCCGCCATATTCTGTGTTTCTCCCGGATCTTTTGCGAGATCAAAGAGCTGGGCGTTGCTGCCATCGCGCATCAGGAGAAGCTTCCAATTTCCGTTTCGAGTGGCGAGATCAGGCCAGACTTCCCCATTGATTCCCGGACGATCCGGAGGGCGGCTCCAGAACAAAGGTTTGGCCCGTTTCTTTTTATTCTTGCCGAGCAATGCGGCGCTAATGTCTTCGCCATCGAAGCTCAGGCCCGCAGCATCAACTCCTGCCAGGCGCGCTATTGATGGAAAGAAGTCCAGGGCGGAGATGACGGTGGTTTCGTTCAACATTCCGAGGTTTGATTTTTCCATGAATCCCGGTCCCCACACAATCAACGGCTCCCGAATGCCACCTTCATATAACATTCCTTTGGCGCCGCGAAACGGTCCCGCTGATCCGGCCCCAGGCTCCGGTCCATTATCGCTGGCCACCAGGATGATGGTGTTGGTGCGCAGGCTGGGGCTGTTTCGAACGTAATCGAACAATTGCGCAAACTGTTCGTCCATCGCTTTGGTAACGCTGAGGTAGAGCTCCTCTTTGCTAGCACCACCGCGTAATGCTTTTGGTGGAAAAAATGGGGAATGAACGTCGTCGGGCCAAAGGTTGACGTAAAAAGGTTTTCCTTCCTTCTCGGCTCGTTGAACGAAATCCACTGTCCGTTGGACAAATGCGCCAGTCACTTTTGAACGGTCCATCCATTCGATTTTGCCTCGGCCAAGATTGTCGCTGCCCAGGGAATACTTCTTTGAAGGCACGCCGTCGAACGCGTCGAGCAGCGGCAGGATTCGATCACCCAATCCCTCGAAATTAGTTAACGACTCGTCAAAGCCGTATTCGGTGATGAGCGGTGCTTCCCCGACATCCCGCTGGCCGCCCATGTGCCATTTGCCGAAGTGGCCCGTTGCATAGCCGGCTTGCTGAAGTGTCCGGGCGAGGCTGGGCGCCTTTACATCAAGCCATTGATCCATGCCTCTGCGCTCATTTTCAGCGCGGGCTGCCAGAAATGATGTAATCCGCCAGCGTGCTGGATTCTGACCAGTCATAAACGCGGTGCGCGATGGAGAACAAATGGGCGCCCCGACATAAAATTGGGAAAAGCGAATGCCTTCACTTGCCAGTGAATCAATGTGAACGGTCAGCCCCGGCCTGCCGCCATAACAAGAGAGGTCGCCATATCCCATGTCATCGATCAAAACAAAGATGATGTTCGGTTTCGACGCGGGAGTCGGCATGGCCTGCGCCGATCCGGCGAACGCAACGCTCGCCAGCAACGAAAGAACAGCACAGAGCCTGAGGAGATGAATTATCGGCATGACAAATAAAAGAACGTTAAAAACAATAGGTGGCCGGCGGATTAGTAATGTACGTCGGGGCTGTATTGAGGCACATGGAACTTCAATGTGTCGCTGGAGCCGGACAGGTAAAGGTTGAACATGAGCTCCATCTGTTTTTGCAGTGCCGGAGTTTTGGTTGCACTCACGCTGCCATCACACAAGGCGAGAACTCCCACCCCCTGATGCCTGACCTTCTCCTGCCATCCGCGTTGAAGCCGGGTCGGTTTATTGAAGGAATGCAATGCGCCGCTGGTAGCATTATTCGGTAACGCTATGGTTTTGTAGCCCGGGAAATCAGTGGAAAGGTAGTTGTCACCGATCAGGATAGCCTGGGGACGTGAGGGCTCCCCATCCTGGCAGAACATATAACTCACGTTGGTCCGAAAATTGAATGTCGCATTCAACTGCACCCAACTATTCGTCGCCTGCCGCTGCCTGTCTGCGGGGCAAGTTAGAACCGCCGGATTGCGCAGATATTTTTCCAGGGTAAGCCAGTAGAATCGCAACTGATTCTGCACCTTTCCCGGCCCATCATTCCATGGGTATTTGCCATTGTTGTTGTCGTCTCCCCACATCATGAAGGAAACACCCATTTGCTTGTTGTTACTGATGCAATTGGCAGTTAAAGCTTTGGCTTTGGCCTTTGCCAGCGCCGGCAACAACATGCCCGCCAGGATTGCGATGATTGCGATCACCACTAACAACTCGATCAACGTAAATGCCTGCTTGAAATTTCCTCCCCAACTTGTTTTAAAAATGTTTTTCATATACCTGATTCGAACAAGGGAACGCCGGATTCCGGCGTTCCCAATTGCAGTTGTTCGCTTATGGAAGTTGCAACAGGAAGAACGTTGCTGGCGCTCCCGGATCCATGCTGCTGCTATAGCTGAAGCTTCCGCCCGCCCCAAAAGTGTTGGTGGCGACAGGTGTCCAGTTCACGAGCGGCAATGCCACATCCGTTGAAGAGAGCACGATATAAGTGCCGCCCTCAATCCCACCGGTGCCATCGAAAACAAAGTTGCCATCGTTTATCGAGACAGTGCCGATGGTTGGCGGAGTCGCTGTGCCCGTCACAGTAATTGTGCCGTCCACACTGAGGTTGCTGATGTCCCATGCCAGGCCACCCGGCAAACTTGAGAGGTTCGGAAGATTGATGGTCGTGAAAGTGCCACTGCCAGCTTTGTTGAACAGTTGATATACATCGCCTGCTTGCGGCGCGGGTGCTCCGGCACCTAACACGACATTCAGAACACCGCTCCATGACATCGAGCCATTGACGACAAGGCGGTCACTGTTCGGTGACTGGCTGCGATCCAGTTCCATCAGGGTTGTTCCTCCGAGTGTAGCGTTGCCGTTCACCGTCAAGGTGCCGAGCCCAAAACCAGGTGCAGTCGTTCCATCCACGACGACAAGGTTGCCAGCGAGCGAGCCGTTTCCACCCAGCAGAATAGTATTCACAGTCGTGTCGCCGGGGTACGTATTGACGCCATTGAGGTAAACTGCGCCAGCATCATTACCGCCTACAGCCACAGATCCGGAGCCTGTGATTGGTCCATCGAATACCAGTTTCGCATTATTCCCCCGGAAAGTAGCCAAACCAGTCACCTGGATAACTCCACTGAAAGCGTTGGTGCCATTGCCACCACCTCCTCCATTGCTGGCGATAGTGGCGTCGGTGAGGAAAACGTTACGCACGATCGGATTGGTGTAATTCAAATCGTAGGTACCGAGAGTCGCTCCTGACGCGATCGTGAGAATTTTTGCGAGATCGTTACCCAATGTAAGTGATTCCGCGAATGTCAAACTTCCTTCATTGATGAAAACGTCACCGAGATTCATTTCCCAGTAGGGTTGGTTTTCATTGAAATGACGCTGACACGCAATGCTCAGAGCGCCAGGCCCAACTTTCGTCAGATCGAAACCATTACCGCGCAAGCCTGGGCCAGGCCCACTCGCCGTTCGGACACGAATATCCCACCGTGCTCCGGGAGCACCAAACGTTGTGTGGCCCACCATCGTTACGTCGGTCAACTCGTGATCAACGCCTCCTCCAATGGAGTCTATGATAGCTCCCAACCCGTCAACGCCGGCTCCGGAAACGATTACCGGTTCATGTGGAGCGATACGGTTGTTTAGATCAAGGGTTGCTCCGTTGGCGATGGTCGTTCCGCCGGTCGTTGAACCAAGCGCACCGGTGGCACCCAACTTCAGGATACCTTCCTGGATAACGATGGCGCCATCGTAGGTGGTATTGGCAGAAGTGACTGTCATTTTGCCTGGGCCTTGCTTTACAAACGTACCGGTCCCGCCCGCTGCATCGGTGAGAACCGTTCCAAAGGCCATATCAAAAAAATGGCTGATGATGTAAGCGCCGGCGTTCAGCTCAATCCCGCTGATTGCATCCGTTTCGCCCCCGTTACGGGTAAGTGACTCGTTGCCGAATTTTTTCAAGATCGGAGTGTTGATGAAAAATTCGCCAGACCATACGTATGGCAAAACGTCATTACTAACGGTGATCACTGGAGCTGTCGGGAAGGTTCCTAAATTAATGTTGCCGGAGGTGGCTCCATCCAGGAATTCGGTCGGCACGCCATCAAAGAATGCAGAGGCAGAGCCTGTTTGCAGATTGAGCCAATTGGCGGTCGAATTGTCCCAATCTCCGCTGGTTGCTCCAGTCCAACGCAATGCCGGAACTGCAGTGATATTCAAATCAATCGAAGTGTTGGCAGTGTTATGAACCAGTTCAGCCGTCACTCCAAAAGGAAGGCTGCCAAGGGTAAATTGGAAACCACCCCCGATAGCGACGTCATAGTCCACGAGGACAATTTGGCCGATGCTCAACAAGAAACCGTTTTCAACATTCACTGTCACCGGGCCAGCTACGGAAAGATTTGGAACCCTCATGATGGGCACTGACGGGCTGCCATTGCTTCCCAAATCAAAACTCATGGTGTGGAATGAGTTGCCAGAAAAATTAAGGGCACTCACCGAGAGCGTGGATCCATGCGTGATTACGCTCACACCAAATTCCGCCCCATCTTCCACCTGGACAGTGGTGGCGTTGGTTTGCACGGTTGGTAATCCGAGTCGTCCGGCTTGCACCACAGTGTTACCGACATAAGTGTTTGGACCAGTCAGCGTGACTTTGCTGAAACCGGTCTTCACCAGGTTGCCCGAACCGCTCAAAACCTGTGCAACGGCGACATCGGTAAAGGCATCGATCGTCAGACCACCCGACTGGATTTCAGCGACGTCCACTCCTGAGAAAAAGTTGGTGTTAGCCCCGGTTGCAGTGCGCAGAATGGCATTGTCAAAGTAAATGGAGGACGAACCTGCGGCGAAGTCTTCCCTAATTTGAACCGCCTCAAGAGTTCCGTCTTTAATGGTGTAGGTTCCCGAACCCGCACCCGCGTCGTTGAAAATGACAACTGCACCGGAAACTGTTCCGCCAACCTGACTCACCATTCCGGTAGCGTTCGCCACATATGGAATACCTAACGAACCACCAGCCATGTTCAGGGTGCTGTTATTGATATCCAGGTGGGTGGTATTCGAATTGGCACTATCGCCCACGCGCAAGTTCGCAGCGGCTTGGGTGAGGGAGAATGTGGCGCCGTTGGTAAGAATCGTTTGCGCGCCGATGCCACTGGGGAATGCGCCCAGGCGATAACCGCCTCTTGAACTGTAAGTTCCACCATCCACAATCATCTGGCCTTCACCGATGACAAACGCCGGGTTGGCTGTGGTCGCTACCCCGATGTTCAGCGCCCCCGTCAAGAGCAAGGTGCCGCCTCCGTAAATCTCATGATCGCCGCCGACTTCAACGGACGTTGTATTGTTCAAAACCAACTCACTACCGCTGGCAATGCTCCAGACTTTCAGCCCCGTGGCGCTGAAGGTCAGGTCTCCGCCAAACGTGTTAACTCCTGCCGCGTTCGTGATGGCGCTACCGATGTCCAATGAATTGCCAGAAAAGGAGAACCCGCCGTTGTTGAACGTCAGCCAGGGTGCAGTCATATCCTCCAGGTCATTGACGCTCGTCTGCCGGGTGGTTCCATCGAAGAACAAAGCAGTCCCGCCAGTCGGAGCAGCACCGTTCCAGTTGTCACCCGTGCTCCAGTTGTCATCGGCGCCGCCGCCCGTCCATGTCACGGATGGAATCTCAGGAGCATAGGTCGAAGTAATGGAAAAATTGTCATATCTGGCAATAGCGCTCGGGGCGATGTCCCACATGATAAAGCGGCTGGCGCCATCGAAACGAAATTTATTGGGGAGCGAGGTATCTGTATCGGTGGAATAAAACGGGGTTTCACTTCCGTCCAAAAACAGCTCCACACGGGAGTTGAAGTCCGTGCCGGTTTCCGCCCCTGCGTCAGTGACGCGCATCAGAATAGTAACCTCAGTCCCGTAGGCGCCTGCATTGTTGTTGATTATACCGGTCACATCGGATGTTCCAGAGGAGCCGATGTCCACCCGGTGTGCGATGACATAATTGGTGGCACCAGTTGTTCGATATAGCTGAACTCCGAAATCCCAGGTGCCATTATTTCCATCGGTTGTGCCAAGAGCGAAAGACATCCTTTGGGTTCCAGTAGAATCATTATCCATATTGATGGAAACCTCGTAAGTGGCAGGGTCCGCCGCCGTCGCTCCAGCGATTCCAAGTGCAGGCGCAAAATCAAAAGGTGATGATCCATTGGCAGAAAGAACAGTCCGACCGGCGCCAGTCTCTGATTGAACCCGCAGTTTTCCACCTTGGATCCCATAGGCTGTATACGCCTTGCTGGAATCCCTTTGGATATAGCATTGGTGTCCTGATTAAGTGATTAAAGTTTGGCATAGAGGGAGCGGAGGTGAAGCAGGGCTTGATGGAGGGAGGTGGATTGATGCCAGTGAGCTCGGAGCCAGCGGATGAGTTTGAAAGGGGCTTGGGTGAAGCGATGGAGGGTTTTATAGATTAAGGGAAGTGTCTGCCGGGTTTTGCCGAGTTCCATTTCCTGTTGGGCCAGGCGTTTTTGTTTCCGC
>JACDHS010000044.1 GCA_013820875.1 Verrucomicrobiota bacterium
GAAACCCAAAGCTCTGTAAGAGCGACATACTTGTCCTATACTCTCAGGGGACCAAGAGGGGGCACAAACAGTGTCGCCCCTACAGGGCTCAGAAAAATTGTCGCCGTAAACCCAGGCCTTGCTCGTCTGACTCGCTGCAGCCTGGGCTATCACATGGCGGGCCTTCAGCCCTTAACTAAATGGCAGTGGGGAGAAGGGCCAGGAATTCGTATCAGGGCGAGCCAATAATTTCTCTGAATCCATTCTTTTCGGAAATTACTTTCGGTAATCGCTATAATCGCGCATTTCCACCTGCCCGGAGGTCTCTTGCTTCTTAACCAGAGGGGACAAACTGTCCCCGCCCCGGGTTGACGCCACTGACTGCGCCGGTGCTTTTCTCAGAATCTCAGCGAGGCGCTGGTGCCGTTCCGGTTTGGATAGTTTTGTCAGCCTGGACGCCGCTGTGTAGAAAGCATCCAGATCCCCATTGGCTTCCTGGATCAACTGATGAAACGCGGGCACCAGGTTGTAGTAAGTGGAAATGGTGTTCAATTGCGCGTTGTTTACCGGACCTTCGAACCACTCATCGTAACCATCGAAACCGTTCCACTCCTGTTTCAACTGTTCGTAATTGGTTCGGAGTTGCGCGAGAACCTGCGCTTTCCGGGAACGCTTGTTTTCGACTGGCTCCTTCGATTCGTAAACCGCCTGCAATTGGTGGCGTGTCTCCAGGATGAGTGCCACGAATTGCTTCCTGCGATCGCGATCTTTCCCCACTCTTTCCAACTGCACAGGATCGTTCTTTGCGTGCATCCAGCGGCGCACCCCCTCTTCTCCTACGGCAGTGGCAAAGGCTTCATTGAATTCGGTGTCACCGGCCACGAACAATCGTTGATGCGCAAGTTCATGGAAAATGAGAGAGGCCAGACGCCGTTCTGAACTGTCAATGAACGTGTTCAAGACCGGATCCTTGAACCAGCCGAGCGTCGAGTAGGCATCCACGCCGCCGACGTAAACGTCGTAATTCTGCTTGCGCAATTTTGCCGCCATTTTTTCGGCGGAAGCTTCCTTGAAATAACCGCGGTAACTGAGTTTGCCGACGACCGGATACCACCATGTCTTCGGTTCCAGGGAGAGTTCGTCCGCCGCGTAAATGTTCCAAACGACATTTGAGCGCTGAAGATCCACGTAGTTGAGGTAATGGCCGTCTGTTGGAAGGGCGAGATCGCTTTCGGCGAATTTTCGGAGTTCCAGGATCAGTTCGAATTTGCCTTTGAGTTTTTCCTCGGTGGAATCGGCCGCGATCAACTTCCCGATCGGTTGGCGATCAGACATCATCTGGTATTGGCCACGAATGGCCTGGCCGTAGAAGCTGAAGGTTTGGCAACCGCAAAGAATCACTGTTGCCATGGAAAGAAGGATGACGGAGGACCGTCTCTTATTTTGGAAAATTCGCTTAAACACTCGATACATTCAGTTTCCTCGTTGGGCGACTAAGGTTCACCGGAAATCTCGAAAATCAACCGGAAGTTTACGAGGGTCAGGAGAGCCATTTTCCCACGGAACACGTGGAGGGACACGGAAGAGGGTGGAAAAATGGATTGAGGGGAAAAACGGAGTGGGTGTGAGGCGGCACGAAATAATAATTACCCCCCATTTCCACTCGAAATTCCCGCGAAAATACCCAAAAGTGAGAAAAACGGGCTGTTTATCCATTTTTTCGTTCTGTTTTAGAACCCTGGTTGGCCAACTTGCCGTCAAAACAGAACGAAAAAGTAGGTAGGTTGGCCAACGAGGTGTCCAAAACAGAACGAAAAAGTAGGTAGGTTGGCCAACGAGGTGTCTAAAACAGAACGAAAAAGTAGGTAGGTTGGCCAACGAGGTGTCTAAAACAGAACGAAAAAACAGGTAGGTTGGCCCCGGGTGAGACTGCCACAAATTGCTGCATGGCCGATGCCCAACCGTTCCAACGTGTTGGATTGGATCAAATTCCTGCTTCCAAGGCCGACGACACCCATTAGATTCTTCGAACATGAGCGCCGCCCTGGTTGATACAAATGTTTATCTGTCACGCTGGCCGTTTCGTCGTTTGCCATTGGATGAACCGCAAGCGCTGGTTGACAAGTTGCGACAACACAATGTCACGCAGGCGTGGACCGGCAGTTTCGATGGTCTGCTGCACAAGGACATTGCCAGTGTGAATGCCCGGTTGGCTGAGGATTGCGAGAAGTTCGGTAAAAACCTGCTGCTGCCTTTTGGTTCCATCAATCCCACCCTGCCGGATTGGGAGGAAGACCTGCGCCGGTGCCATGAGCAATTCAAGATGCGAGGGGTTCGGCTGCATCCGAATTACCACGGCTACAAATTGGATGAACCAATGTTTGAAAAACTCCTGCGCGCGGCCACCGAACGAAGCTTGATTGTGCAGATCGCCGTCAGCATGGAAGATCGGCGCACGCAATCGGCCATCATGCCAGTGCTTCCCGTGGATGTGAACCCGCTGGCCAAAATCGTCGAAAAAGTTCCAAACGTCAGAGCGCAGTTGTTGAATGCGTTGCAACTCGTCAGAGGAGCGCCGCTCCTCAGCACATTGGCAGCGGGACACGTGCTGGTCGAAATTGCCACGCTGGAAGGCGCGGGCGGAATTCAAAATCTGCTCACATCCGTGTCGGTGGAGAAAATCGCGTTCGGATCGTATGCGCCCTTTTTCAATTTCGAATCGGCTCTGTTGAAAATGAAGGAATCAGAGTTGAGCGAAGCGCAACGCAACGCCATCTCCACAGCGAATGCCAAACGTTTGTTGGGAGGGAAATAAGCCAGCGCCAGAAGTGCGGCGACTGAACCAAAGAAGGCATGGCACGACATTCGCCTTTCCGTTAGGCTTCCGGCGCAATGAGTTTCCTATTTCGCGCATCAATGACGTTGGCTCCGCTGCTCTTCGCCGCATCGATGTTTGCTGAAACACCCGTTGACCGGCGGACCAACATTCAAACGCTCAACACTCCCCGCTCATTTCCGAAGATTGAATCCAAGGCCAAATGGCAAAACCACGCTCGTGAGATTCGCGAACAGATTTTGGTAAGTTGTGGTTTGTGGCCGATGCCTGATAAAACCGCGCTCAACCCAAAAACCTTCGGCAAAATCTTTCGCGAGGATTATTCCATTGAGAAAGTCTATTTCGAAAGCTATCCCGGAGTCTTCGTTGCCGGTAATTTGTATCGTCCCACAGCCAAAGGCCCCGGGCCTTTCCCGGGAATTTTGAATCCACACGGCCACTGGGACAACGGTCGCATGGCCGATAAAGAGGAGGGAAGCATCGCCGCTCGCTGCATCCATTTCGCCAGGCAGGGGATGATTGCATTTTCCTATGACATGGTCGGCTACAACGACACCTTCTTTCCTGACAATGCAGACACGTCGAACAAATTAAACTTCTACGAACGTCATCGCCGGTTCGCCAATGCCCCCTCGAATCTTCTCTGGAACATCAACCTGATGGGATTGCAGACATGGAACAGTATCCGCGCTCTCGATTTCCTGGAATCATTGCCCGACGTGGACCGTACCCGCCTTGCCTGCACCGGTGAGTCCGGCGGCGGAACGCAGACCTATATCCTGGGTGCCATTGATGATCGCCTCGCTACGCAAGCTCCCGTCGTAATGGTCAGCCACACCATGCAAGGCGGTTGCTCCTGTGAGAATGCGCCGGGTCTGCGCATCAAATTTTCGAATGTCGAGATTGCGGCCTGCGCCGCGCCGCGCCCTCAAATCATCGTGGGAGCCACTGGCGATTGGACACGTGACACGACGACAGTGGAGGGGCCCGCTATCGAGCAGGTTTATAAATGGTTCAATGCGCAAAGTTCCTTTCGCTATTCAACTTTCGATTTCCCGCATAACTACAACCAGACCAGTCGCGAAGCGGTTTACGATTTTTTCGGCTCTGTGCTGAAACCCAGTCATCCAGCCAGCAAAGAAACCAGTTATACCCGGGAACCAGATGCTGACCTGCGCGTTTTTCCGGACGGCAAACTGCCGTCCCATGCCAAAACAGAGGGCGAACTCATTTCGTTCCTCATCTCACAATCAAAGATGCAGTTGGCGAAACTGACACCGACCAACAGAAAATCTATTTCTGGATTCAAGCAAACCATGCTTCCGGCGTGGCGGCACACACTGCAAGTTGAAGAGCCAAAGGGGCAGGTGATCGCGCAATCGGTTTACCTGAAGACCTCCGCCAATTACTCGACCGAGAAGCTGATTCTTAGCCGCAAAGATCGGGGAGATCGCATTCCGGCTCTTTTATTTTCGCCGCTTGAAAAAGCGCATCGTTGGACAGCTATCCTCGTTCATCCGGAGGGGAAATCCGCATTTGTCGGCAAGGACTCTACACCTGTTGGACTGGTCCAGGCGCTTTTGGCAAAGAACATCCAGGTTTTATCGTTGGATACATTTCTCACCGGCGAAGCTGAAAATCATGAGGTCTCAAGCGCGCGCAAGCAGGCCGATCTTTTCTTCACCACCTACAATGTCACGGACACCCAGGCGCGCGTTCAAGACATCCTTACCGCGTCGGCTTTCATCACAAAAAAGCGACGCGGCGCAAAGATTGCAGTTTGCGGCATGGAGCGCGCCGGGCTTTGGGCGCTGCTTGCCTCGCCCGGCGTGGATGCAGTGGTGGCCGACTGCAATCAACTGGATGTTTCTTCCGACGACGAATGGCTGCAATCGGACTTGTTTGTTCCCGGGTTGCGAAAGCTCGGCGGGTTTGAAACCGTCACCAGCCTTGCAGTCCCGAATCCAGCCTTCCTCCACAACACCGGCACGCAATTTTCAACAGGCAATCTCAATCAAATCTACGCGCTACACCCAAACAACTCTCTCACATTGGCTCGCGAAAGGGCTTCTTCCGCAAAGGTGGCAGAATGGATTGCTTCCCTGAAATAGCGAAAACGAATTCCCTCTCCCAGCGGGAAAGCCAGAACTATAGAGTCGATGACCGCTGTGCGGTGCGGGGCCGGGGTGAGGGAGAGTCTCAAGGCTTTTATAAAGGTGAATCCCACCGAAAACAGCGAGGAACCTGGGAACAGCCCCAAACCGGCATTTTGTCCGCCGGAAAAAATGCCGATCTGGCCCTGAATCGGACCTTTTTTCCCGGGTTTAGAGCCACCAAAAAGCTGAAGGGAAAAGTATCCACGAACCGGAAAGTATTGCGAAGCGGCAACCGGTTTATTTCCCTGTGAAAATTCATCCCCACAACCCGATGCCCGACAAACCCGCAAAACATTGCCTGGGCAACTGACGAAGCCGAACCCAAACATCGCCAAAACCCGGCAGCGCCATCCGCGGCAAAGCCCCGCACAAACCGCTTCTCCTCCTTTGCCTGTTTGATGGCCCGAAGCCGGAGAAATAATTGCAATACATCCGCAACAACCCAGTCCGACATGGTCCAGGTGAAAACCCCGGAAGAATGGCACTACTTCCACGACATTCGCTGGTGATTTTAAAAAGCCGTGGGAAGGGGTTCGCGCCAGCGAAACCAAATCCAAGAAAAAAACGGTGGGGTTTTGCTGTGCCAAAACCCTGACTTCTGCCTTCCGCAAATCCTCGTGAAGTTTAGTGTGTGCGTGTTTTGTTTTGAAATTTGTGGATGGCAATTCCTTTGAAACAGCAACACGCACGTACCAGGCTTGGTGAGGATTTGCGGAAGGCAGAAGTCAGGGTTTTGACAAAACAGAACTATAAATGAGACGAACCGCTCACGCGGTTACGCAAAACCCCACCGGGTTTTGGAGGTGCTCCCGCACCGAAACGCCGACCGCGACTCGATCCGAATTCTGAAAAGGGGTCAGTTTGGTGAGGACTGACCCCTTTTTTGAAAAATGCAGAGCGCGATTTTCTTCTCATGAGCGAATGGTGGCCATCCGCAAGGACTCGTTGGCATCCGCGATTGGACCGGGGCCAATCCGTCGCGATGATTTCGTTTAAACGGCAGGTGCGGCTCGCACTCAACTTGGGCAAAACTTTTGAAATTCAACTCGTCGTGTGGCGGTCTAAAGCTTATCAGTCCCAGCGATTACTCGGATGCAACTTTTACCTTCAGCGATTGATACGCCACCGCAGGACGACCAAACACATCTACTGCCGTCGCGCGCACACGATACCGACCGGCTTTCTCCACTTTGAAAGTCAGTTCGCGGCCCCGCACCGGAAAGATGGCGAAATCCGTGATCGGCATGAGGCGCTCGTCCTCGTAAACCTCCCAGTTGACGGTGGGTTGGGTGGTTTCGCCGTGCCAATCGCCTGTGCCCGCCTTCGCATCAGCGCGCACCTTCACCCTGCCGCCGGCGGCCGGAATGTCGCCGACCACCTGAACCGAGAGCTGCGGCATTGGGCCGAGGTCAGGACGCTCCACCGTACGCGGCGCGTCCAACCACTGGTCCGTCTGCCCAGGACGCTCAATGCGGAGACGGCCGTCTTCCCGAACGTAAATCAGCTCGTCGTAACCCTGCGCAGTGAAGCGCGGTTCGTCCACGGCCACGTCAAACTCAATCCCCGATCGCAGCAGGCGTTCCACTTCCGTGGCGGCGTTGGCCAGCACCTGGCGATACGTCACGCCTTGTTCATTCACCCGCTCCAGATGCAACCAGTAGATGCGATTCAGTGGGGTCGGAGAGAACGTGTAGCCGTACGGGATGACGACGGCCACCCGGGCCGCCCGCAGCAGCGCCTGCATGTCGCGCTGGGGATTTCGCCCAAACGCCTGGCGAATCAGGGAGAAATACTGCCGCTGGTATGGATACGGCAGACCGGAGTTGTCGCCGAGGCCGACCCAACCGGTCCAGGTCCAGAAGTAGGTCGCGCCTTTGTCATAGAAATACGCGACCTTGCCCGAGCGAAGTTTGAAGCCGTCCGGATCGTACAGCCCCACGCCCCATTTCTTGTTGAAGTTCCGAGCCGCGCCGCGCATCAACGCCACGCGAATCGCGCAGGAGTTCTCCGTGGTGGGCGGGATGTGCGTGCCGAAGGCCATGTTGTAGGCCTCGACCATCACGCCGGGTCCGAACATCTTGGTGTCCTGATCCACGATGCCGCCCAAGCCGGGAACGGCCAGTTGATACCACGCGTTGTCAAAGAACACCTCCCACGTCGGATAGTCCTCCTCCACGATGGACAGGTTTCCCCGGCCGAACCGGCTGTCAACGCGCACGTCCATAAAGCTGCGGGTTTCCTCATCCTTGGGACGGAGCGCTTTCCTGACGGTCTTCTGCAAGCGCTCGACCACCTCCGCCGGCTTGCGTGAATCCAGTCCCAGAATCATGACGCCGGGCTCGTCAATGTGGTTCCGGTGTCCCCAGTAATTGGGCCGATACAGGTCCGCCGGCCAGTCTGTGAACTTCGTTTGCTGGGTGCTGCGGAACACGGAACTGCGCGTGACCCACTCCGGCGGGGCCTTGCTGGTGTAGAAATTGGCGCCCGCGCGGGCATGGGCCAACAGGTCTTCTGCGGTGTTTGGTTGATACTGATATGTGCCGCCGGGCAACCGATAATGTGGCCGACCGTCCACATCGCGATCCCCCGCAATCCAGCCAATCAACAAGTCCGGATTGAGCCTGACCGTGGTCCAGTTCGTCGGCGTGGCCAGATTCTTCACCTGCTCAACTGCCGTGCGGCGGAAGAGCCAGCCTTGAAGCAACATCTCCTCGGGCGTTCCGGACACAGGCGCGCTCCGGTTGGCCCCGCCGGTCTCAGCGTCCTGCGGCCACCCATGTTTCCAGAGCGAGATGCGCGGGAGCATCGCTTGGCCGGTGACCTCGTGAATGAAGCTCACGGTATCCGGCCAGTCGGGTTCGCGCCACAAGTAATGGAGCACGATCGGGTCTGCGTCTGGAGTCGGCCATTGGTCCAGCAGCATCCAGAGTTGGTAGTGCTGGCCATTGAGGCGCGTCCAATTCAAGCCGCACCACTGGAAGCCGCCACGCTCAGGCACCTCCACGCCTGGTCCCAACTGAACTTGAGCCGAGACCACCGTGAGCCGGTTCTCGCGTTCGAAGGTTGGGCGCTCGGCCGTATCGGCCAGTAATTCATAACTGGCCACCATGCCCGGTTCGCCCAAAGGCGCAGCTGCGGTATGAAAAGCCAGAGACAGCAATCCCGACAGAAGTGCAAGCTTGCTCATTGTCTTGATCGTATGCAATCGGCCCAGAAGTTTCCCGAACTCGGCAATCATGTTGGCCGTAGTTTAAGCTGCGTGGTGAAAAAGAAGTCAATCTGGTAGTCAAACTCCGTGCTCCAACGCAAACTCGGTCACCGCATCGCCTTTCCTCCGCAAAGCTCGGAAGCTCACGCAGGAGCAAGTGGCGGAAGCGCTCGGCTGTTCGGTTGAGTTCATCAGCTTGAAAAGGGGTCAGTCCTTACTTTTGACACAAGTTATAAATCGCGCTGAAAGTTTGGCATGCCACCGTTGACGTTGAGGATTGAATATCCAAGAGGATTTATAGGATGCGCAGCAATCCAATGACTCAATTCAAACTCAACTCGGATTGGTGTAAATGGTGAGGACCCCTTTTTGTGAACGCTGACTCCGGGTGAGTGGCGATGTTGAGCACCCGGTTTCCGCGCACCGAGAGCATTGTTCTGACCCTCGAAAATCGTAACGATTGTGCAGGCTCTCGCGTATTGTATCCAACAGAACTGAACCCCAAGGACACCCATGTTAAAAAAACATTCAGTTTCGATGCTATTGCTGGGCGCAGCACTTGCCTTGCAAACCGTGAGCAGCGCCGAAGAGGCGAATTCTGCCAGAGGAAACGGGATTCGCCAACCGACAGAGAAAATTGCCTTAGGAACAGCGGCCCGCAGTCAAACAGCAGGTGCGATTTCATACGAATGCGATGACTCGTGCCTCGCTCCGGGAACGCCTGTGCCCGCAGGGAAATACGCCGTGGTCTCGCCGGTGGGCAAACAAACCGTCCAGATGATAGCTCAGGCTCCTCGTCTCGATACTCTGGATGGAAAAACGATTGCGGTTGTGGGCGGCAGCTTCATGGCCAGCACCACGCATCCCGAGATCAAGCGGCTAATCGTTGCGAACCACCCGACCGCGAAGGTGATCTTGCTCAGCGAGATCGGGTCGGCTGGTCCGTTTCCCGGCCCCGGGGTGATCCGGGAGGCGAAAGAGGAATTTCAGAAGAAACTCAAAGAGATGGGGGTGCACGCGGTGATCTCGGGGAACGGCGGGTGCGGGCTTTGCACGCCGAAGGAAACTGGATCGAGCATCGCGGCTGAGTATATCGGTATTCCAGCGGTGACTGTGGCGGCTCCGACGTTCGTCAGCCAGGTGTATTCCACGGCGGTTAATCACGGCGTGCCCGCGCCACGCGCAGCCACCTACCCGGGCGCTTTCTCAGCGCACACACCGGAGGAACTGATCCGGAATACCCGGGCAGTCGTCTGGCCTCAGATCGTCGAAGCGCTGACGAAGCCGATCACCGAGTTGGAGATCGCGGAACGTCGTAAAGAATCGACCGGAGATCCCAGGGACCGTGTATTCGCCGGCACGATCGATGGGGTGAATCGGTTTTTCACGGAGCAGCGTTGGTCGGACGGACTGCCAATCATTCCACCCACAGCCGAACGGGTGGAGGAGTTTCTTAAATACACCGATCAACCCTGGGACCAGGTTGTGGCCGTGCTCCCGATTGCGTATCGGAAGACCTTGGTCTGGCATGTTGCTGTAAACGGTGTGATGGCAGGATGTCCGCCGGAGTTCATGCCGCTGTTGATCGCCTATACAAAGGCTCTCGGGGACGGAAATTATCGGCGCACTCTATCCAGCACCCACGCGTGGACGCCATACTGCTGGATCAATGGTCCGGTCGCGCGACAACTCGGCATTGACGCACAGCAAGGTCAGATCAACGAGCCGCGAAACACTGCGCTGGGCCGGTTCATCAATTTAGCCATGATGAATCTCGGCGGCTATTACATCAAACAGGACCGGATGGGGACTTTCGGGTATCTCATGCCCTGGGCCATGGCGGAGGATGAAACGGCTTGCCTCAAGATTGGTTGGCAACCCTACCACGTGCAGAAAGGTTTCACTTTAAACCAGAGCACTTTGACCGCGGCTTCCGCTTTGATGTGGGGCAACAATCTCACTCCGGCGTCGCACAATGCCGAGAAGATCATGGAGGTGATGGCATGGGACGCAGTGGAGAAAGGTCAGTTTGCGACCGGTAGCGGGCCGAGGCTCACGCACCGGACCATGCTGATCACGGAGTATGTGGCCCGCGACCTCGCCGGTCGTTATCCGACCAAGGAAAAGTTGGAAGAAGCTTTGGTCGCAACCGCGCGACGACCTGCTTATGAGCGGGCGTATGCCAACTACTGGGCCAATCCCGGAAGTGCCTTCAACCCCGCAAGGTATTCAGTAGATCAACACGTTAAAAAGGTCATCCGGGAAGAGGGCGGCGAACTCACCGCGCCCCCGCCCTGGCTCGAGAAGGTTCCCGGGCAGGAAGATATCTACACGGTTCCCGTCATGAAGACCGGCATGACTTCTTTTTTAATCACCGGGGACGCGGACAGAAATAAAGTGCAGACGATGCCCGGCGGCAGCACCGTCACCGTGGAAATAAAGCTACCAGCCAACTGGGATGAGCTCATGGAGAAGCTCGACTATCGTCCGCTCAAGGAATTCTTCTTTACTGAAAACAGTCCTGATCGCGAAAAGGAAAATAACCCGCCACCTAGTAAGGATAACAAACAAACGAGGCTGCTCAGAAAAGGGGTCAGTCCTTACTTTTGACACAAGTTATAAATCGCGCTGAAAGTTTGGGATGCCACCGTTGACGTTGAGGATTGAATATCCAAGAGGAATTTATAGGATGCGCAGCAATCCAATGACTCAATTCAAACTCAACTCGGATTGGTGTAAATGGTGAGGACTGACCCCTTTTTTGCGGAAGGCAGAAATTAGGGCGTCCAAGTAAGAACTATAGAGTCGCTGCCCCGGCTGTGCGGGCTGCAGGAACGCCTCACCGATTCTTGAATGCTTCGCCACTGCGAGCACCGTCATCCCTGCGCCAGCGTTCAAAAAAACGGTGGGGTTTTGCTGTGCCAAAACCCTGACCTTTGCCTTCCGCAAATCCTCACCAAGCCTGGTACGTGCGTGTTGCTGTTTCAAAGCAATTGCCATCCACAAATTTCAAAACAAAACACGCACACACTAAACTTCACGAGAATTTGCGGAAGGCAGAAGTCAGGGTTTTGACAATACGAAGTATAAATGAGACGAACCGCTCACGCGGTAACGCAAAACCCCGCCGGGTTTTGGAGGTGCTCCCGCACCGAAACGCCGACCGCGACTCGATCCGAATTCAGTCCCAAAATTCCATTCCTTTCCCATCCTGAAAACGTTAAACCTCAGTCGTCCCTTTCGGGACTTGGCCGGTCAACGGATTGATACCCAATGTTGAAACATTGGGCTACTTTCAAATGTTCCTCCGGAACAAAGCAAGAGCCAGTTGAGAAGCAGTTTTCTATTCCACTGGAAACGGCAAGTGCATGCGTTCTGCCTGATGCACAATCACTTTCATCTGGTGGTCGAAACACCAAATGCCAACCTCGTGGAAGGGATGCGATGGTTTTAAGCACCTACACGGCGCGGTTTAATCGTCGGCATAGACTGTTACCTCTTGAAGGATGCAGCCGATGAAATCGTTCGGATCGCCGGAGAAACAGGCTCGCCTGTATGGAATGAGGTAGTTTCGAGGATCGCTCCTGGTAGAAAGGGAGAAGATTAGCCGCGGAAGAAACGCAAAGAGCGCAACACAGATAAGAAGGGTTTGTGAAAACAATGGAGGTCACCCTACAGGTGAAGCCCTGCCGCTTCTGGTGGCCGTCCCAACCGTGGCCCGGACCTTCTCCATTTCAAGCTCTCCACTTTTTTGCCTTTATCCGAAAGATCAGAGCCTCCTTACGTCGGTTGCTACGCTGGTGAGTCGTCGCCGTATTTCGGGGCTCGCATTACAAACTGACGCGTGAATTATACTCGCACGCCCCTATGCATTCTGTTACCTAAATGAGCGTTCCGAATAAGCCTGCCTGCTGTGGCACCAGGGTGCTGGAGAATTTGGTTTGAGCAGTAAACGGATCAAACAACTCAACTACTGAATATGTCTATCTGGATTTACATTGGAATTGGTTTAGTCCTCTTCATCGGTTTCGTCACACTGCTTGTATCTCTATTTTGCATTCGCAAGATCCAGCCCGGTCGGGCCGGCATCAAAACGGGTGCAGGTGGACTGAAGGTTTCCTTCGATTGGATGGTTCGCGCCCCCATGGTGCAGAACTATCATATCATGGACATCTCGGTGAAGAAGATCGAGATCTCTCGCAAAGGCAAGGATGGCCTCGTCTGCAAGGACAACATCCGCGCCGATATCACCGTGGCTTTCTATATCCGCGTGGATGCGACGGAAGAAAGCGTGCGCAAGGTCGCGCAGATGTTGACTCCGGAACGTGTTTCGGACATCGGCCAGTTGCGCGATTTGTTTGAAGCGAAATTTTCCGAGGCGCTTAAGACCGCCGGTAAACAAATGGAATTCCATGAGTTGTTCACCGAACGTATCAAGTTCCGTGACAACATCCAAATGACCATCGGCAAAGATCTCGACGGCTTTTTGTTGCAGGACGTCGCCATTGATTACCTCGAACAAACTCCGCTCGAACAGCATGACCCGAACAACGTGCTCGATTCTGAAGGTATCAAGAAGATCACCCAGATCACCCAGCGCGAACGTGTCATCGCGAACGAATTTTCCCAGCGCACTTCCGTTCAGATTGAAAAGGAAAATGCGGACGCCGATATCGCCAAGCGCGAACAAACACGTCGCAACGAAGAAGACACCGCCAAGCAACATCGCGTCATCACGGAGATCAGGGCCAACGAAGAAGCAGAATCGAGGAAGATCATCGAAGCGCGCCGGCAGGAGGTCGAAGGGAAACGCCTGGAAGCCGATGAATCGATCCGCCTGCGCACTGAAGACATGAATCGCGCGGTGCAGGAACGCGAATTTACCGTCAAGAAAGAGAAGCAACGTCTTGAACAGGAATCCATGCAGGAAGGCGAAGAAGCCCGCGTGCGCCGCGAACGCACTGTTTCGCTCGCTGAGATGGACAAGGAAACCAAGATCGCTGAAGCCGCGGTCGAGGTGGAGCGCAAGCGCGCCACGGTTGTTGCCGAGCAAAAGGCTGTCGTTCAACAGCAGGAAGAAAAATTGAACATCGAAGCGCGCATGACCGCCGCACGTGTCAGCGAAGTGACGTTGATCGAAGCGGAGATGAACGCAAAGAAGGGGCAGGTCGAAAAAGTGGTCGCTTCCGAAGCGCAGAAGGAAGCGGATCGCAACATCGCCGAAGCCGAGAAGATCACAAGGATCACGGCTGCCGACGCTGCCCGCGATGTGGCTGTGCGCGATGCTGAAAGAATTCAAACGATGGCTGATGCTGAGTCCAAGGTCGCCGACAAACGGCGTCACGCGATGGAGCAGGAAGCCGAAGGCATGGCTGCCAAGGAAGCGGCTGGTGGGTTGGCCGAAGCTCGTGTGATCACGGCGAAGGCTGGCGCGCGCAAAACGGAAGCAGTCGCCATCAAGGACATCGGTCTCGCTGAGGCGGAAGTCAGCAAAGCGAAAGGTGTTGTTATTGCGGAAATTACCGAGCAGCAGGCACAGGCTGAAGCGGAAGGTGTGAAAGACAAGGAACTGGCCGCGGCGGCTGGTATCGAAGCCAGAGGTTTGGCCGAAGCCAAATCGATCGAAGAGAAGGCAAAAGCAATGAAGCTCTTGCACGAAGCCGGCCAGCAACACGAAGAGTTCCGTCTCAAGCTCAACAAGGAGCGCGACGTCGAACTCGCTGCGATCGACATTCAACGCGATATTGCCCAGGCCCATTCCCAACTCGTCGGCGAAGCGCTCAAGAGCGCGAAGATCGATATCGTCGGTGGCGAAAACGATTTCTTCGAGAAAATCGTCCGTGCCGTCGGCAACGGGAAATCGGTGGATCGCATGCTCAACAACAGCAGCGCGCTCACCGACATCAAAAACACGTTCTTCAACGGCGACTCGGAACATTTCAAAACCCAGTTGCGCCAATGGATCGCGGACTACGGCATCACCAGTGAAGACGTCAAGAACCTGACCATTTCTGCCCTGCTGGCGAAATTGATGTCGAGCACGAGTGATTCTTCGGTTCTTTCAATGCTGGGTTCTGCGTTGACGGCGGCGAAGAGCAATGGGTTGGCGGATGTGCCGGCGTCGTCGGTGATTACGCAGACGCTTGTGCGCAACTGAGGTAGGAGCACCTGGCCAAATCGCTCTGAAATGTTTACCTCGTTTCGAGAACATTCGAACGGCAACCGGCCTCTTATTGCACGGAGCATCAAACACACAATCAGCACAGGAACGACTGGCGCGGATCCCCTCTCCCAGCGGGAGAGGGCTAGGGTGAGGGAGAGCGCTCCAATGAAACAGTCGCGATCAGCAGGTCTAACGTTTTCACCCTCACCTGTGTCCTCTCCCTCAAGGGAGAGGAAAACGCTCGGCGGCATTAAGCAAAAACGAGAGCCTGACCTTAAACATATACCTAGCGCTTTGACCTAAACAGCCACCAGACCTATGGCCGAAAACTTACCCAAAGAGCCCGCTGAGCAGGCGCCGGGCGCCGCTTCTGTCCTTGGCAGCGCCACGTATGAAATCATACGGCAACGACTGCAATCGCAGGGGAATACTCTGCGCGAACGGATGGCGCAGCTTGATGCAAGCCGCCAGGAGGTTTTCGGGAACATCGAGTTCAAACTCCTGCAGGCCGATCGCATCACGACCGCGCACAACTGTGTTCCACAGGATATGGTGCAAATTGGGCATGGCCGTTTCCTGTTCGGTTTCAACATCCATTTCGGGCTGAAGAAAGAGATCGAGTTGGCGGATGTTTTTGCGATTTACAACCGTGATGAAGCAAGCGGCACCTTCAAGGAAGCCGACCTGGAGTTACTGGGAGAGAGTAACTTCCTCACCGATTTCAAACGCCTTTACAACGTTTACGCCAAAGCTTCCTTCAGTAAGTTTTCGGTCATTGGCCAATCCCTCTACATGGTGTTCCATACCGGGACCAGCGCGAATGACGTGGCTGTTTTCAAATGGGCATTCCAGAACGATTCGTTGCGCTATGTGGATGGCCGGGCGGAAAGTGAATATCGCAAAGTCGGATTCCCCTCCCAATATGAATTCCGCTGGCTCACGCCCAATCGCGAGTCATTCCGTTACGGGGATCATCCGCACATTTCCATCGAAGATCGTGTGTTCGTGGAATGCGTCGGTGGCGATCTTACGATTAAGGTGGAAGACAACACCGACACTGGCGGCGGTATCTACAGCGAGCCAGTGGACGATAAAAATCAAAAGGTGGACGACGCGGAGATTACGTACGCGGTTCTCGACCATTTGATACTGCTGAAGATTCGGCCTTACAAAGAGACCAACCCGCGCTTCTTCATTTTCAACGAGAAACTGCAACAGGCCGTGCGGGTGGATTCCATCGGGCAATCATGCGTTCTGTTGCCGGAAGATCATGGGTTGATTTTTCCGGACGGCTATTATCTCGGCACTGGCGAACTCAAGCAGTTCGACAGCAAAGAAAAAGGGATGACCATCGAACGAGTCATCCACGCCTCCAACGGTGAAGATTCGCTCTACGTTTTTTACGATCGGCAAACGGCGGAATACGTCCTCATGCCGTATCGTTTGATTGCGCAAAAAGTTGAAGAACGCATCACGTGCCACGGTTTTTCCCTGTTCCCGAACGGACACCTCGTCTCGTTCCGGAGCGAGGCTGAAGCGCAGAAGCACCACATGATTCAGCTTCGGCAGACGGCGTTCTGCCAGGCGGGTTATGAACCTGCCGGAAAGAAGGATTCATTTCTCTACCAGGTTGGCAACAAAGACGTCGTTCGTTGCCTGTCCGAGAGTAACGAAATCCTAACGCTCGTCCGCAAAGAGAATCCTTACGCAGAACTTTACACGGATCTCGTGAAACGTTGCGGGGCGATTCTCGATGCTTACCCGTGGCTGAATACCGAGCACGGCTTTCAAATCAATGAAGCGCTGAAACAGGTCCGCGAAGTGGCGGATAAGGCGGTGGACGAATTCGACAAGGTGCGTCGGTTGCAACGTGAAGCGGTGCAACAGGTGCAGGATGTCCGCAAGCGGAGCGAGGAACGCTTTAATGCATTGCGCCGCGCCAGCTTCGATAAGCTGGAAGATTACGTTCATAACCTGAGTGCCCTGCGTCATCTGCGCGGTGAACTGATCACGCTTAAGGAAGTGCGTTACGTGGACGTGGCGCAACTGGAGGAACTCGAGAAACAGGTCACGGAACAGACGGATCAACTGGCAAACGACTGTGTTCAATTTCTGCTCAAGCCCGAAGCGCTGGAGCCTTATCGCAAGCAGGCCGCCGAACAGATGGCTGCAGTGGAGAAAGTCACCAGGACTGCGGAAGGGAAAAAGATCGAGAAGATCGTAGCGGACGCAGGCGGCGAACTTGAGTTGCTGATTGAGATCGTTAACAGCCTGAAGATCGAGGATGCCACGGAGACGACGCGCATCATTGATGGAATCACCACGATTTACTCGACGCTGAACCAGATCAAAGCAGCGTTGAAGAAGCATTTAAAAAGTCTGGCCGCCGAGGAAGGGGCTGCTCAGTTCAATGCGCAAATCAAACTGTTAAGCCAGTCCGCCGCCAGCTATCTCGATCTCTGCGATTCGCCGGCGAAATGCGAGGAGTATCTCAATCGCATCACGGTGCAACTTGAAGAACTCGAAGGCACCTTTGCCGATTTCGAGGAATACACCATCCAGCTTTCCGAACGGCGCACGGAACTTTACGAAGCTTTTGAACAACGCAAAGTAGCGTTGATCGAACAGCGCAATCGCAGGGCTAACGCACTGCTGACCGCCGCCGAGCGTATCCTGAAAGTGATTCATAATCGGTTGGCCGGTTTCAAAACGATTGAGGATATCAACACCTACATGGCCTCCGATCTGATGGCCGCGAAGGTGCGCGAAACCATCGAGCAATTGCTGGCGATGGAGGATGCCGTAAAGGCCGATGATCTCCAGGGGCGCCTGAAAAGTGTTCAGCAGGAAGCAGTGCGGCAGTTGAAGGATCGTAACGAACTGTTTGTCGGTGGCGAAAATGTCATCCAGTTTGGAAAACATCGTTTCAACATCAATACGCAACCGCTGGACCTCACGATGGTGAACCGCGATGGAGTGCAACACCTCCATCTCACAAGCACGAAGTATTTCGAGGAGATCACAGACGAAGCGTTTCTCGCGACACGCGCGGTCTGGAACCAGGAAGTCATTTCGGAAAATCACGACGTTTATCGCGGGGAATATCTTGCCTATAAATTGTTGCAGTCGCTTGAAGCGGAAAATGGATCGGCTGCGGTTATTGCTGTATCCGAAGATGAACGTCTCGCGTTGCTCCAGAACTTCATGGGCTCACGCTACCAGGAAGGTTACACCAAAGGGATTCATGACCTGGATGCGGCGAAGATTTTCCACACGCTGCTTTCCACTCACCTGAATCTTCACCTCGCGCGTTATCATCCAACGGTGCGCGCGTGTGCGATTGTTTTCTGGCATCGCTTTTGTTCGACCGAAGCTCGCGCCCTCTGGACCGCTAAACTGAAAGGGTTTGGCGAACGGAACAAACTGTTCCCGGGCGATCCCGCTCAGCAGACCTACATCGCCGCGCTGCAAAAGCTAATCGCCGCATTTATCGAAGAAACGCCGCTCTATGCGAAGGAACATGCGGAAGCGGCCGGTGAGTATTTATTCCATGAACTGAGCAGCGGGGATAAATTTGTCGTCAGCTTCGAAGCCGACAAGCTGGTTTCGGACTTTCGCAAACATCTTGTGACCAAAGGGTGCGAAGATGCTTTTGCCAAAGCGGTTGAATCGCTTTCGGACCATTCGTCGAGCCGGCTGGAATTGATCCGCGACTGGGCACGAGGTTTCCTGCTTTCCCGAGAAGGTCTCGGCACTTATCTCGAGGAAGTCGCCGCCCTGCTCTTCTGCGGCGATGAATTAAACCGAAACGTGGTGCGCTCCGAAACGTCCGCGACAATCGAAGGGATGCGCGGCAGTCATTCGCTGATCGATGGGAACAGCTATCGCTTCGAGTACCTTTCGTTCCAGGATAAATTGCGCCGTTTCGAACACGATGTCGTTCCGCCGTTTGAACGTTATCATCAACTCAAACAACAGTTGGTGGAACGCGAACGTCGTCGCCTGCGTCTCGATGAATTTAAGCCGCGCGTGCTGGGCTCCTTCATGCGCAGCCAGCTTTTGGATGAAGTTTATCTGCCGCTCGTTGGCGATAACCTGGCCAAACAGATCGGTGCCGCAGGAGCAACGAAGCGCACGGACTTGATGGGATTGTTGCTCCTCATTTCTCCTCCCGGCTACGGCAAGACAACCTTGATGGAATATGTCGCGAGCCGACTCGGCATTGTATTTGTCAAAATCAACGGGCCGGCGCTCGGGCACGATGTCACATCATTGGATCCCGAGGAGGCACCGAACGCGGCCGCGCGCGAGGAAGTGCAAAAGCTCAATCTCGCGCTCGAGATGGGAGATAACGTGTTGATCTGTGTGGATGACATTCAGCACACCAACCCGGAGTTTTTGCAGAAGTTCATTTCCCTCTGCGACGGCCAGCGAAAGATCGAAGGCGTCTGGCGCGGTAAACCCCGGACCTACGATTTGCGCGGGCGTAAAGTCGTCGTGGTGATGGCCGGTAATCCTTACACCGAGAGCGGCATGAAGTTCAAACTGCCGGACATGCTCGCGAACCGGGCTGATACCTACAACCTCGGAGACATTCTCGGCGGCAACGCTGATTCGTTCAAATCGAGCTACATCGAGAATGCGGTCACTTCGAACGCTGTCCTCTCCCAACTGGCCAACAAGAGCCAGAAAGATATCCGCGGCTTCATCCGCATGGCAGAACTAGGGGACCGCGACACCGCTGGTTTTGAAGGAAGCTATTCTGCGCAGGAAGTGGAAGAGATTCTTTCCGTGGTGAAAAAGTTGGTCGTGATCCGGGATGTGGTTCTGAAGGTGAACCTCGCATACATCCATTCCGCCGCCCAGGCCGACGAGTTTCGCACCGAACCACCGTTCCGATTGCAAGGTTCCTATCGCAATATGAATCGGCTCACCGAAAAGGTGGTGCCAATCATGAACGACGCTGAAGTGCGCGCGCTGCTCCTCGATCATTACCGGGGAGAATCCCAAACGCTCACGACTGGCGCCGAAGCGAATTTTCTTAAGTTTAAAGAAATGATGGACTGGGCAACGCCCGAAGAGAAAGAACGTTGGGAAGACATCAAGAAAACCTTCAAACGCAACCAACTCACGCGCGGGGTTGATCAATCGGATGCAGTGGGTCGCGTGGTGGCACAACTTTCAAGTTTCCAGGCTGGTCTTGAATCCATCCACGGAACCCTCGAAAAGCAACTCACCAAAAAGCAACCGCAGCTCGTCGTGGATTTTGCACCGCTCCAGCCTAGCATCGAGGCGCTTCGCAACGCTGTCGAAACGCAGGCTGCCAGGTCGAATGGCGATGGTGCGGTGTCGAAGAGTGAAATCATTGTCTCCGAACAATTCACCGAGGCGATGAATTCGTTGCGCGAAGAACTAAGCCGGGCCATTGCCGCCGATCGCGCCAGCACGGTGGCGGAACGTTTGTCGAATGTGCTGCATGAAATGAAAACCATGCACAGCACTTTGGCCACGTTGAAGGATGTTACAGCGCAGCAGCGGAACCATCTTCGCAATGTGGAAGAACGCCTCGGCGCGCAAGCCAAGGATGGCGTGGTAGAGTTCGCGTTGACCCAGGAGATGCTGCAAAATGAGCAGGCGTTTTTGGAACGTTTTCAACAGGCGCTCTCCCAGACTGAACAACCGCCAGAAGCGTCAGCAGAAGAAAGCAAACCGAAGAAAAAGAAATAAGGCAGCCATATGAGAAAGTTCATCCACAAAGTGCAGGACCTGAGCAAGAAAGCCGGAGAGCTCAAACAAACAATGCATGGCTTGCCTGGAAAAGCGGCTGAACTTCGCGAGGCCGTGGTGATGAGCGCCTCCGAGTTGCAACAGATTCGCTCCGATGTGCAATCCAACCTGCATGGTCTGCGCGCCAACAGCGAAGATCGCCTGCTCGACGCGATGCGCCAAATCAATGATCACACTGACACCTTCGAAGAAGCGGGTTACGAACTCACTGGTTTGGATCTTGACCTGGCGATCACGCAACGACTCGCCGTTCATTTCAATAAATTTGAAGATGTTCCGCACAGCACGCTCCGCACCCTTCTTGCAAAGCAAACTCACGAGACGATCAAAGCGATTCTCTCCGGCCTGATTAAAGCAGAAGAAACCGCAGCCAACGTCGAATTGACCCACCTGAAATATGACGGGGTGATTATGGATATCGGCGCCGTTCCATTGATCCGGATGCTCTGGCGGAGCGACACCTTTGCGGAACAGCAAACGGTCATCGCAACTTCACAGGTGGAATCAGCACCAGCAATTTTGAGCGCCCCGGCTCCTTCACCAGCATTGGGTTCACTTTTTGAGCAACGAAGCATTCCAATTTCGACTACCTCCACATCTCCGACTCCTGAACCGCAACCCACCGCATCCGTTGAATCCCTCCCTCCCGTCGCAACACCGCAGGTCGCTCCGGTCATAGTGCAACCGAGCACTGAGGAAGGCGGTGACTGGAAAGTGAACGCTCTCGATCGGTTCAAGAAAATGCCGGACCTTTCCAAAAGCCGGTATTAAGCGCAAAGGGTGAGAGCGGGGGGCAATCGGAGCGCCTCTGCAGTTGCGTTGCGCTCCGCATTCTGCGCCAATCTCAGCCGCTTTCAATTACCAGAACGGGGGGAACCAACAGGCCTTTTTGTTTACGTCTATCGCTGGATAGGATAGAGTCTTTCATGAGTTCATCCATGTCTCTGATACCGATCATTGCAGTTGGGGTTGGAGTCATCGTGATCGGCCTCATCGTTTGGTTGTTTTGGAAATAGTAAACCTTGTAATTTCCCCACCCGCCGCCGCGCGCCCTTGGAAGAATGGAAAATAACTTGCCTCATCAGCAAACGCGGGCAAAGTATAGCTCGCATTCGCCCTGAATGCCGTCTGTGATGCCAGTTTAGCTCAGTTGGTAGAGCACCCGATTTGTAATCGGACGGTCGTCGGTTCAAATCCGACAACTGGCTCCAGTTCTTTCTTCAGCTTCGCACCTCGAAAAAAGTTTTCCCGATGACAAGGCGCGATTCTCTGGCAGTTTAGAGCTGCAAATGGAAATTCCAGGCATCACTTGGCGCGGACCGAAAATTGACGATTCGGAAATTCTTCAAAAGCTCCCGCTTGAACTCGTCACTCTATTGAAAGGCATCAATGGCTTCATCCTTCATTCCGGAGTGCTGCATGTGCGCGGAGCTTGCCATGCACCCGGATGGCATTCCCTTCGCAACGCGTGGCTGGGGCCTCAAGCTTTCAATATTCTCTACCCTGACGTTCTGCCCGCCGATATTCCGTTCGCCCAGGATCAATTAGGGGATCAGTTCTTCCTACGGGGAAGCAGCATTGTGCGCCTGTTTGCCGAGACCGGGGAAGTTGAGCCGTTCTCTGACAGTCTAGATGTTTTCCTTGAAGAATTGCATGGAGACATTGAGGAATTTCTCGATGTTGGACTCAGCCGCCAAACGCAGCCGGGACAACTGCTGCATGCTTATCCTCCATTCTGCATGGAAGAAGCGGAGAAAGGTGTGTCGTTACGCGCTATTCCTGCCATGGAGGTGATCCTGTTTCACGGCGATTTAGCCCGGCAACTCCGCGATGTTCCAGAGGGTGGACAGATTGATGTGGCATCCGCGGATTGAGCTATCCTATATCCGGCAGGTTCATTCATATTTTACGCGGTGAAAGGTCATGAATAGGTGTGATCTGGCTTTTTTTTCGTTCTTTCGCGGCCATTCCAATGCGGTTTTTAGGATGACTATAGCGATTGTCATAAGTAATTTCCGAAAAGGCTCGCCCTCACCTTCTCCCCACTGCCATTTAGTTAAGGAACGAAGCTGGTTAACTCGGGACTGGAAAGTCCCGAGAACTGGCACGCTGGAAAGCGTGCCACTACGTAGTGGCAGGTTTTCCAACCTGCCAGTTCGGGCCACTTTCCAGTGGCCAGTTCCCTTTTCCTCGGGGATCGCCGCCTTGTAAGGGAGGCATGATTTATGTCGCTCTTACAGAGCTCAGGACAATGCCGCCACACAACCCAGGCCAGCCCGCAAAGCCGGGCCTCGACTCTATAGTTCTGTATTGCTCGTCGGACTCGCTGCTGCCTGGGCTATCACATGCCGGGCTTTCAGCCCTTAACTAAATGGCAGTGACCTTCTCCCCCAAGGAGAAGGAACCAGACAGAGGCATCTGAAAACCGAGGACGCTAAATTGCCTGAGGTTCCCCCGAATATTGAATCTTGTTGTTTCGTGGGGCGGCTTTAATTTTGTTTCCATGTTCAGACCGTGCATTGATCTGCATGAAGGCCAGGTAAAACAAATTGTCGGCGGTTCTTTGACCGACGATGGTTTCTCGTTGCGGACGAATTTCGTTTCCGAACGGAGCGCGGCATGGTTTGCGGAGCTTTATAAGCGAGATAATTTGTGTGGGGGGCATGTGATTATGCTCGGCGCGGGCAACGAAATGGCGGCGCGGGCAGCTTTGGCGGCTTATCCGGGCGGTTTGCAGATCGGCGGTGGGATCAATGCAGAGAATGCGCAAAGTTGGCTGGATGCCGGGGCATCGCACGTGATTGTGACGTCGTGGGTGTTCCGGGATGGCAAACTGGATTGGAAACGCCTGGAGCAATTGATCGAGAAGATCGGCAAAAAACGGCTGGTTTTGGACTTGAGTTGCCGAAAACTAGGGGAAGGTTACTTCGTGGTGACCGATCGCTGGCAAAAATTCACTGAATTGCAGGTTTCTAAAGAAACTTTGGACAAATTGGCTGGCTGCTGTGACGAGTTCTTGATCCACGCAGCGGATGTGGAGGGGTTATGCCGCGGTATTGACCTGAATTTAGTGGCTAAATTGGGCGATTGGAGCCCTATCCCGACGACTTATGCCGGTGGGGCGAAGTCTTTGGAAGATTTACAGACAGTCACAGAGTTGGGAAGAGGACGCGTGGATTTAACGATAGGTTCGGCATTGGATATATTTGGAGGTAAAGGGGTTGCATACAGTGAGGCGGTTGAATTCAACCGTCTGCAGATGAAATCAGGTAGGAAAACCCCTTAAAAAAATAAAACTTTTGCCGATTGACAGGTATAGCCTCCAAACCTAACCTTTGCGCCCCGACAAAGGTGGGTTTCTAAGCCTGCCTGCATCGAAGAAAGGAAGTGAGAGCAATTGACTGAGATTAAATTAAAAAAAGGTGAGTCTGTTGACAAAGCCCTGCGCCGTTTGAAGAAAAAAATCGATCGCGAAGGCACTTTGAAAGAAGTGCGCAGCCATCGTCATTACGAAAAACCGAGTGAACGCCGCCGTCGCAAAGAAAAGGTAGCCCGTTTCTCTGCCATGTTAAGCGCTCGTTACGCGGATCTGTAATTTGTTGAATTGCAACAGCCGAGTGTGGTTCCATCTTGAACTGCACTCGGCTTTTTTTGGTTAAAAAACGGAGTGATGAGGTGATGGAGTGTTGGAAGTCGGAACATCCCAATACTTCATCACTCCAGTATCCCAATTTTGCCCAATGTATTCATTCTCTAGCTGCTGGAACTCTTATCGTCACACCGATGGACGGGCGATGTTGCGTGAAATTCGGGATCTCGGTTTTGAATACGCCGAACTGAGCCACGGTATCCGCATCAGTCTTTTGCCTGGAATCCTCGAAGCGGTGGAGGCCGGTGAAATCAAAATCTCTTCCCTGCACAATTTTTGTCCGCTGCCGATTGGGGTGAATCAACCGGCGCCGAACCTGTTCCAGTTCTCCTCCATAGATCCGCGCGAACGTGAAAGTGCTTACAAGCATACGCTCCGCACGATCGAAACTGCCGCCCGGGTGAAAGCCCCCATTGTGGTGATGCACATGGGAAGCATCGAAATGCGCGATTACACCGATCGTTTGCTCGACATGGTTGAAAAAGGGGAGAACAACTCTCCCAAATATGACAAGCTTTGCAGTGAACTGATGGAGAAGCGCGAGGAACGAAAAGAAAAGTTCGTCGAAAACACGGCCGCGATGTTGGAACGCCTTATCGAGCCGGCGGAAAAAGCTGGAGTCAAACTGGCCATCGAAAACCGCGAGGCGCTGGAGGAAATTCCATTTGAAAGCGATCTTTCACTTTTCTTCAAACGTTTCCCGAGTCCAAATGTCGTTTATTGGCATGATTGTGGACACGCACAGATCAAAGAAAACCTCGGATTCGTGCATCACCGGTTGCTATTGGAATCCATGAGCAAACGTTTGGCCGGTTTTCATGTGCATGATGTGAAATTTCCGCGCCGTGATCATTGTGTGCCGGGTGCCGGAACGATTGATTATGTGGCGCTGAAACCGTTGGTGAAACCGGAGCACATTAAAGTGTTCGAGCTCAGTCCGAGCGGGAAGTTGGATGAGGTGCAAGCTGGCATTGCGCACCTGAAAAGCATCTGGGGCGAGGAATAATTTACCCGCGAAATACGCGAATGACGCGAAAAGCAAAAACTCTGAGGCGGGACTTCGTGGGGAAGCGCTTTCGTGATTGTTTAGGGCGTTCGCATATTGTCCTCTCCATCAAGGGAGAGGATCTTGCCTCTGTTCCTTTCGCGTGTTCCGTGGGCGAACATTTTTGTGATCGAACATGAGTCGGCGGAAGAAAATTTGGAATGTCACCTGGCGGATCGTGGTTTGCGCGATTCTGCTGGGTTGGATTTTCAATGCCATTTTCGTCAACGAAGCGAAACTGGTTGCGCCAGAACTCGGTATTGAGTGGGAGCAACTTTCAAAGATCGAGCAGTGGGAAACAGCCTGGCAGATCGGTCCACCGGAACTTTGGAAAACAGTATCGTCGGTGCAGCCTTTCCCGTTTGCGATTTCCGTTCTGCTGGTCGGCGTGACCATTTTGATCGGGGTTATTCGCTGGCGGATGGTTCTCGAAGTGCAGGGTTTGCACCTTTCCTTTGTGCGCACGACTGAAATCTCGTTCGTCGCCCATTTCTTCAATTCCTTTTTGCTCGGGTCAACGGGGGGCGATTTGATGAAAGCGTATTACGCAGCGCGTGAAACGCATCACAAGAAGACGGAAGCGGTGACGACTGTTTTTGTGGATCGGTTGGTGGGCCTTTGGACCATGCTCTTTTTTGCAGCGGTCATGATGCTGCCGAACCTGGGGTTATTGATGAAGTACGATCGTTTTGGTGCGGCTGCCTTGCTCATTCTCGGGATGTTCGGCGGTTGTTCCATTCTCCTGACACTCGCGTTCTGGGGTGGGGTTTCGAAACTGTGGCCGGCCGCGCGGCGTTATCTCCGGAAGATTCCCAAGGCAGAAATCTTCGAGCGTTCCCTCGATGCCTGCCGTCAATTTGGTCCGCACAAAAGTTTCCTGTGGAAATCGTTCGTTCTTTCAATGGCTTTGAACGCAATTGTTGTTCTGCAGGTGATCGCTCTTGCGAAAGGACTTGGGCTGGCCATTTCCCCGAAAGTACTCTTCATGATTGTGCCGATCATCATCTGCATTTCGGCATTGCCGATTACCCCAAGCGGCCTCGGTGTTCGTGAGAACCTCTTTGTCTTGATGTTAGCCGCGCCAGAGATTTACTGGATGGGCAGTGAGGTGGCACCGATGACGAGCCGCCTTTCTCTTTCCTTGTTGATGTTTGCCGGCAGCCTCTTTTGGAGCCTCGTCGGTGGTGTGGTGTATCTCTGCCTTCGGGAGAAACAGCATTTGCGGGAGATTGCCCAGGCGGAAGATTAGTAGTGCGTGTTCAAAAAATCACGCAAGCCTCGCAGAAAATGGGCGCCTTTCTTTGATGTGCTGCTGGCAGCACATTGCGCCCGAAAACTTTGCACTTTGAAGTTTTACCATTGAACTCCATCTTTAATTCCCATGGATAAGTTGCTCTTAATAGATGACGAAGCGGATGTGCAATATTCGTTTCGACGCATTTTCGAAGGAGCCGACATCGAGGTGACCACGGCGAGCGGCGGCGAAGAAGGGCTGAAGCTCATTCCTCAAATAAAGCCCGACCTGGTTCTGATGGATGTCCGAATGGGAGGGATCACCGGCCTGGAAACCTTGCGAAGGATCCGGCAATCGGACACGAAGATTCCAGTCATCCTGATGACTGCTTACGGCACCACCCAGACAGCCATCGAAGCAATGAAGCTTGGTGCGTATGATTATTTGCTCAAGCCGTTCGATGTCCCGAAGTTGAAGGAGCTTGTCGTCAATGCATTGAAAGCATCTCGCGACATGAAACAGGTGGTTTCGTATCAACCGTTGCTTGATTCAGAGGATTATGCGCTGGGGATTATCGGACGGAGTGAGCCGATGCAGAATGTTTTCAAGCTCATTGGACAACTGGCAGTGAGCGATGCAACGGCTTTGATCACCGGCGAAAGTGGCACCGGCAAGGAGCTTGTCGCTCGTGCGATTTATCATCATAGCCGACGCAGCAATCAAACGTTTCTTGCCATCAATTGCGCGGCGATTCCGGAGAATCTTTTGGAAAGCGAATTGTTCGGGCACGAACGCGGCTCGTTCACCGGGGCAACCAACCAGCGCATCGGGAAGTTTGAGCAATGCAACGGAGGCACCATTTTCCTGGATGAAATCGGCGACATGAGTTTGCCAACGCAGGCGAAGATATTGCGTGTTCTGCAGAACGGCACCTTTGAACGCGTTGGCGGGAACCAGGCAATCACAGTGGATGTCCGGGTGATTGCCGCGACGAACAAGCCGCTGGAACAGGCGGTTGCCAAACGTGAGTTTCGCGAGGATTTATTTTACCGTTTGAACGTTGTTCGCATTGCGTTGCCAGCATTGCGTGAGCGCCGTAGCGACATCCGGTTGCTGGTGGATTATTTCCTCAAAAAAATCGGTGAAACCCACAAGCTCGGCCGCAAAGCATTTGCTCCCCTGGCGGTTGCTGCCTTGGAAAACTATGATTGGCCGGGTAACGTGCGTGAGTTGGAAAATGTGGTCCAGCGATCCATGGTCGTCGCGAAGAGTGACGTCATTCTGCCTCAGGATCTTGCGCCTGAATTCTGTGTCAGAAGCGCGGGTAAACCTGTTGAAAGAACTGAAGCGGCCGCTTCGACGATTACTGCTTCAGAACCAAATAGCTTTTCAACTATCGCAGAACAATTGTTTCGTCTGGCCCGGGCAGATACGACTTTGAAAGTCATTCCTGCTGTCGAACGAGAATTGATTGTTGCCGCCTTGAAAGAAACGAAAGGCAACCAGGTGCAGTCTGCGAAGCTTCTGGGGATTACGCGCGCGACATTGCGTAAGCGGATGGAAAAATTCAAAATCCGCCAGGAACTTTCAATTCAGTAGAGCCTCCGTTCGCTGATCAGGGCAGGACGAGGATACGATAGAATCTCTGCTCTGCTCCGAAGAAGAATTCAGTCAGCGAAGCGACTGTTCCTTGAGCAACCACATCTTCCAAATCTTCCCAGTTTGTGGGCTGCAAAGTGGTTGCATATTGGACGCGATAGCTGCGTCCAGGAATGGCAGACCAGTTAATCGTTATTTCATTTTCCAAAAGTTCCACCGTTTGTATGACGGGAGAAGCCAGCACAATGACCGCGAACGTTTCGGATGCGGCGAGCGCTGGCGATCCATTGTCTTGCACGCGAACGGTTACCATGTTTGTGCTGCCGACCGGGGCTGCGATGTTTGGCCAGGTGAAAAGGCCGGAAGATGAATCGATGCCGGCTCCGGAAGGTGGCGTCCCGAGCAGGCTGAACGTGAGAATGTTTGCGGGAATATCATTATCCACGGCGGTAATCGGCAGAGTCAAAGATGAACTTGCATAGACGAACTGGTCCGCAATCGGCGACAGCACGGGCACACTGTTCACTTCCGAAACAAAAACAAGGAACGTCCGTGTTGCGCTTAGATTCGGCAGACCATCATCCGTCACGCGGACGACGATGGTGTTGGTGCCGGGACCTTGTGCTTCCGTTGGCGTCCATGTGAACGAACCTGTCGCCGGATGGATGCTTGCTCCCTGGGGCGCACTGTCGAGAGTGAAGATCAAGCCATTGGTCGGAAGATCGTTATCCGTTGCACTCGCAAAAAACGAGAGGGTCGTCAGTTCATCGATTGTCTGATTTGAAATGACGGAGAGCAGGGGAGTTGTGTTCACTTCGTTGACGGTCACCGTAAACGTCCTTGTCTCATTGATTTCCACGCCATCGGTTGCATTAACCTCAATGATATAAACACCGGGACCTTGCGTTTCAGTTGGCGTCCAGGAGAACACGCCAGTGTCAGGATCGATGCTTGCGCCTGCCGGAGCGTTCGTAAGAGTGAAAGCGAGTTGGTTTGTATGATCGGCTTGCGCGGTAAACGTGAGAAGGGAACCTTCATTCACTGTCTTGTTCGAAATGGGCGAGAGGATGTAATCATCATCGAGAATGGTGCAGGTCGCTTCAGCGCGAGCAAGCCCGGCAAATTGCGGATTGCTGAAGGAGATGGAAAAGGTCTCGTGCTCCTCGAAATCCGTGTCTCCTATGATCAAGACCTCAATCGTCTGGTTGGTTTCACCGGGTTGAAACTGAATGACGCCGTTCGTTTCCACAAAGTCCTCCCCGGCAACCGCTGAACCATTGATAGTTGTGAAATCAACTGTCACAACGTCGGGACTCGGTATGGACAAGATCAACGTGAAAATAGCTGTGGTGAAACCGGAATGACCTTCCGCCAAAGAAATGTCTTCCACAGAAATGGTCGGCATCGTCTCGAACTCCCAGATCGGACTGCTGGCCTCCCCGAGTCTTCGTGAAACGATTTTCCAAAAATATCTGGTGAACGGATCAGACACCGGCAAATCCCAGAATAGATTAGTGGTGCTGCCAAGAAATTCCGACACATCAAGCGAGGCATTCGTGCCGAAATAAACATCGTATGTGGTTTCCGGAGGACTCGCCGTGCGAACGCTGATTTCGTCCAGAAGGACAGTCAGGCCGGGCTCGGTGGTTTGAGTCACAAATGCAAGCCGCACGGCCGTTCCACGATATTGTGAAACGTTGAACGTCCGCTCTGTCCAATCTGTCGTGGATTGAAAATCCGGGGACGTGGAAAAAAGCACCGTGAGCACCGCGTTGTTTGTGTTGCGCAGTTCGACTCGGAACTGGTGGTTGGCAGCGAACGAGCTCGAAACATTATGAATGAGATCAGCCCAACTGACCGTCACCACTTCAATGTCAGGAAGTTCGACTTGTCGAACCAGTGTTTGCGTTCCGGCATTCGTCTGAGTTCCAACCAGCGCGAACTGACCTGCGAAAGGCGCAAACGCAGAGTCACCGTAGCTGCCTGAAAAAACGTTAAAACTATTGTTCCCATCCGTTTGCAGAGTCCAGCCGGCAAGTGTTCCCGATTCGAAGTTGCCATTAATGAGTTGTTCGATGCCTTCGCCGGGGGATGGATCCCATTCCAGATTTACTGTCACAGGATTGTCCAAAGATAAATGCGCAGGACGCGGATTACTGACGGGCAGGGGAGTTTCGTCATCTTCAACGGTGATTGTTTTCTGGTCACTGACGAAGTCAGCAGAGTAAGCAGTGACCTGGGCTGATTGCGGTCCATCGAGAATTGAATCGTCACCGACGGTAATGTTGAAGGTGACAAATTTACTCCCTGCCGGAATCACAACAACCTCAGGAACAGAAACTTCAGTCGGCGAATCGGAAGTCAACCCGATGACCAGATCTTCCGGCCATGTTCCAGAAATATGAACACTGCCGGCTTGTGGCAAAGTTCCGTTTCCTTCGCGCACTACGGTTGGCAATTTCAGGCGGAGATTGCGATTTTCATCATCGAGAATAAACAGAGTTCCAATTCCTTCCACCCAACCCGCGACATTCGCAGTGACAGTGACAACCGAGTGGCCGTCAATGACTTCATTATCCAGGACTGTCGCATTGAAACTGGCAAAACTTTCGCCGGCAGGGATTACGACAGAAGAATCAACCGTCAATCGCGATGGATTCAGTGATTGCAGTTGAACCTCCACATCGGCTGCCGCGGCTGAATCCTGGATGAAAACGGTTCCAGAAATGAGTCCCTCTCCTTCTGTTATAAAATCCGGGAATATTACAGCTAGAACAGCCTCCTCATTATCATCAATTCTCATTGTGGCTCGCCCATTTTGGTAGCCGCCAGCCACTGCCGTGATCGTCACGGGTTGGGTGCCATCCAGAAACTCGTCATCCACGATCGTAATATCGAAGGCAACACTCGTCTGTTCGGCAGGTAAAATGACTTGCAGCGGAACGGTAGCCTGCGAGTTGTCGCTGGAGAACAGGTTGACTGTGAGGTTCGTCGTGAGAGGCTCATGAATGCTGACCTGTCCGTTGACTATTCCATCGGATTCAGAAACCAAAGCGGGAACCCAGACCTGTATCGCGGGAGCACATTCCGGATAGCTGCTGAAATCACTTTCCACAAAGGACGCTGGAACTCCTGTGCCGCGCGATAATCCCACGACTCCATTGCGCGTTTCCAATGCCAGGTAAGTGATGCGAATGCGGCTGTCGAAAAATAATTCAATTTGGAAACTGTTGGTCCTGAACGTGCCATACTCCGCCACATTTAAATAAGTGACCGCAATACGATTGGTGAATGCTTTCCACGAAACACTGTTCGTCGGTGGCACCAGGTCGGTGAACAAAGCTGAAATACGCGGAAGCGTGAAATGCGCGTCAGATGTGTCGACATACGTGTCATCGCCGGACCCGAAGGTAATATAACCATTGCTGCCGATAAACAGTTCGATGGCCGAATTGCCGTAGAACGACACGTTTGCAGGGAGAGTTATCTTTTCAAATTCATCGTCGCCAAGCGGTAATAATGTGCCGCCGGTGGGATCCGAGTAAAAATCTGTCACTGTCTCGGCGCAGACCGAATAAAAGCTGTTCGAATCATCCGGCGTGAAGGTGAAGCTCTGGTGGCCCAAATCAAAATCATTCACCTCAAATAATTCGGTAAAGCTATCTGGTTGGCCGATCCTCAGGATGAAACGGCGGGTTTGCGCAATCTCCGTTGTTTCGTTCATGAACACAACGATGTTGGTGTAGAGACCACTCGGCAGGTTGCCTGCCACTGATTGTTTGATGGAAATTGCCACGTCAAGGCCGTTACTGGCTGTCAATGTTCCGCCACTGGAAGAAGCATTCAGCCAACTGGCAAGATCCTGAATGCTCCACGTAATGGTTTGCGGGCTGATGTTGCTTAACGCGTAGGTTTGCAGATTCGGAACGAATGGACCTCCGCTGGGGCCACTCGAAATCAGGCCTGCTTTGGGCTCAATTGAGAGGCTGTCCGGCATCGCAAATGATTCCACCACACCGATGGTTTTGTTGCTGTCAGGTGAACTCGCGAAGAATCCCATCCCACGTTTGGCGAATGCTGCCCAAAGTTCCGGATGATTCGCTCCGTCGTTATTGACTTGATCCGCCTTCAGGATCGCATCCCGCGACTGCAGAAAGTTTGGATTGGGCGGACAGAGTTTCATGCCGTCGGTGACCAGTTGGAGGATGAGGTTGTTGCCGATGGAGAACCCGTGTTTCGTGATCAAGTTCGCGCGCGCCTCCCAGAGGGCCGCGCACCAAATCTCCCCCTGGTTATGGACAGCGTCCGCATTGCCGGCAATGGTTGCATTCAACGTGGCGCGCGGCACGGACGGATAGGTTCCCAATTGATTCTGATCAATGTCCTTGAAGGTGAGCGGGTTCTTCGCAAGGTCGGTGGAGTAGGGGTAACGTCGCGCGCCGTAGTAGTAATTGAATTCAAATGAAGCCGGGAAAAGTTTTCGCGCCACATACGCTCCAAAAGGATAGCTCGCGTGGACATCATTGGTAGGGCTGCTGAGCAGGGCGAGCGCATAAAAGTCAGACCATCCTTCTCCCATGCCGCGACTCTGCAATTTCGTCATTCCCATGCCGCCGCCGACGAGACGGTCGCTTAGTCCGTGGGTGTATTCGTGCAGGACAATCTGGGCATCCAATGCTGGATCCAGGTCCGGTTCGGATCCTGACCGGGTGTAAATAAATAGCTGCATGCGCCCGGGGATACCATCCGGCGGCGCGGAAAAGTTCGCGTTGTTGCGGGAAACGCCATTGTAATTGTCCTGTGCATCCGCCTGCACCGCATCTCCGCCGAAACCGCCCTGACTCGAATTGGTTTGCTGAAAATTCCCTGCCTCCTCGGTGAACCCGAGTTCGTAGAGTTTGTCGTGCATCCAGTTGCACCAGTAAAAGAGTTGGACTACCGAGGCGTCACCGTAGGTTGCCGGTGATTGCCCCAGATCCAGTGCCGGATCAAAAACCCGGAATGGCGAACCCTCCGGACGTGGCAGATCGGGGAAATCATCACCAGAACGATCCAGGTGTGCCTCCACATTGTTGCCGATGGTTTCGTTTACCCCCTCATTGATCCAACCGAATGGCGAAGCATTGGTGCTGATCGCGCTGAAAGTCACCAGTTCACGCGCGACCACGGGCGGTTGATTGGTAATGGGGGACGAATGTCCCGGCGACATCGGCGTGGGGCTCTCGACTGTGAAAACGTTGTAAGTTACATCGCTGCTATGGCGCGTTAAACCACGGCGAACGAGCACCTCCCCATTCTGCGCATCCACCAGCAACAGGAACATGTCGCTATGTTCCGGACGTGTTAAAATAACCTGCCAGCAGAGCCGCAACTCATTGGCATGGATCGGCAGCCAAACGAGTTCAGCATACGTTTTACCCGGCAGCTTTGCGGATCGAAACGTCTGTCGGCGCGGTTCATTCGCTGTCGCACCCAGTGCCTCGATTCCTTCCGCTGCAATCTCTTCCCCCACATTCGCCGCGGCGTTTGCAATCGCGCGTTTTGCGGATACCGGAGGTTTCGCCAGGAGGTTTTTCCGATCTTTCACTCCGCGATCAGCCGCGTTGACCGGATTGGAAACGAACCGGCTCGAAACATTCACCAGTTCTTCATCTTTGGTGACGTGAGAGATAAAGAGCGCTTCAAAAATGGGGATGCCATCCAATTCCTGCTGCCAGACAGTGGTTTTCAGTCCGTTATGTTGGGTGGTGTAATCTCGTTTTACCGTCGCATCCTGCAACGCTTCCGGCCCATGACCGAACAATTCCTTGTGCTCGCGAAGAAAAGCCCTGGTGACCCGGTGCTCCTCATTTTTACCTGCAATGCCATTGGTGGAAAGACCCCGTCCCACACCGTGTTTGCCGGAAAGAAAGCCGCTCCGTGAGGAAATTGATCTCGGCGCCCCGGTGATCTCATCCAACTCGATCTGCGCATCAGGAAGGTTGCCTTTTAGACGTTCAGATGCCGCCTTTTTTCCCGGCAGGAGTTGGGTGACCTTTGCCTTACGCTTGTCGAGGTCCGGCAGCTCGTCATCGTGCGAATGTTGAAAGCCTGAAACCTGCAGGACTGGCAGCAGTCCGCAAAGCAAAACCAACAAAAACTCCAGGCGCTTCATTATGTGAGTCTTAGCATTGGAGTATAGGTAAATCCACCCCCCTGCGGCAATGTTCTTTATAAGACAACTCCCAGCCCAAAACATTCAACGGATGCCCCGAAAATCTGCGGGCAGCTCAAGATTCAGTTCCCGGAGCGTTTCTCCTGAACTTCCTCATATCGATTCCGCGCAAAAACAGCGACGAACCTCAAAGGTTCCTCAAACTCCTCTTCACCAGCGACTTGCAACAGCAGAAAAGGTTCGTCGCTGTTTTCGGTGGAATGGAAAGCTGCTTTCCAATTGGCCCTTGCTTTGTTCCGGAGGAACATTTGAAAGTAGTCCGGCACAACGACAAGAAGTGCCGGGCGATGATTGGCAGGGAGTCAGATCGGCTCATAGTAGTTTGAAGCAGTGTCCGAAAGACACGGAAACAAGCGAAGGGGCCGACGTTACATCACAGGCTGCAAAGGAAACCGGTTTTGTGGGAAAGACGGATAAAGACTGGCCAACCTCCCTGCAAGCCATAGCTAACTAAACTGCCATCTCGCATCAAACAGAAAGGGGACCTCGCGGTCTGCGAAGTCCCCCATCGGATGTTCTCATTTGCTTACGCAGTGGTCACTGTCACCACCTGGCTGAGGGCGCTCTGGCCACCGTTATTCACGGCGCACACCGCGATCTCGATCACCGAGTTCGGTGGGAGATTCTCGATCGTGAAATCGAGATCCGCCGGGCTGCCAACCGATTGCATCGTGAGATCAACGCCGTTCACCTTGATCCAGACGCGGTAATACTCCGCCCGCGCTGCCTTCGACCATTTCACCGATGCCGCGACGTTGTTCATCAGCACGACCGCCAACCCGGTCGGAACAGCAGGCGTTTGTTTCAAGCCCGGTTTGTTGAAGCCAAACGCCGTCCAGCGATCATCCATTGGATCGATCACGCGACCCAGTTCATCGACCACCCAGCGCAGATGACGACGCAACGCCTTCTCTTTTTGTTTGCGCAAAGCGAGCAGTGTTCCGACCGCCGACTTCTTCAGCTTCACTGCATTTTCAGCATTGGTCAGATTATCCAACGCTGTTCCGATTAATGCGGCCGTCATCAACTCTGCCCGTTCCATTTCTGGATTCGCCACCAGGTAGGCTTTCAACGTTCTGGCCATCCCTTGCAGACGCGCCACCGAACGTGGCACCCGCAGGGAAAAGGTGAAGCCCGTTCCTGTCCAGGCCGTCGAATACTGGTTGCCGAGTGAACGTCTCAGCAAATCCCGCGAACTGAACAGGATGTTGTAGGTTTCATCCTGTTGATTGTTCAACAGGCGGCGGAGTGTTGCCAACTCTCCTGTGGCCACCGTATACGCATCGCTTTGGGTGGTTAATGGATTCAGCACCGCATCGATGGCCGGTTTGGTGCCGAGGGTCAGGTCGAGCTCGGTGGCGTGTGCGCCGGCGCCAGAACTGGCGTGACCTCCACCTGCCACCAGGGTTATAAGGCTGTTATATCGAGGTTGTCTCATAGTTTTGTCCTTTCACTAACTTTGATGACGGTCCTTTGGGCTCATTTTCCCCATTGCAACCAAGGTGTTTTTTAATTTGTTACACCTGCGATCATTCGCTCATCAACAACAACGATCTTAGCAAACGCAAAGTGTCCATTTAGGATACTTTGCAAAGTTTTTGAAAATATTTTAAAAAATTTGCTATTTACTAAAAATCAGCGGGTTACGAAGGAAAACAGGGGGTTAACCGCGAAATACGCTAAATACGCGAAAAGAAGAAATATCAAGAAACCTCCGAGGCATTGGAAGAGGCACATATTGACCGTGCCCAAGAATCTCAAATCGCTAAATACCGGAAACTGGAACGGGACT
>JACDHS010000191.1 GCA_013820875.1 Verrucomicrobiota bacterium
GGCTGAGGGATTGCCGGCCCTTTGGGCCTCCGGCCAGATGCACCGAAGCTGTGCGATATCGTTTATTCCTACTCCTTTAGAATAACTCGATTCAGGACCTATCCGGAAATTACTTTTGGCAACCGTTCTCGTTTTCTCTCCCGCCGGAACGATTCAGTTGAATGCGTGTTGAAACACGAGTTTCACACCAGTGCGGATGCACGGAACGCCGCATTTATGCGGCAGCAGACTCCCGAACCCCAAAACGGTCCCCAGAACAACTGCCGCGTTCGGAACAGATTCACGTTCCTGCCGGATGAATCCGGCGTTCCGTTGCATTTTCAACTGAATCGTTCCGGCCAAGGAGAGGGCGAGCCAATCCAGTCGCTGTAAATAAAAACCGTTTGGTGCTTACACCGACAAACGTCCGAAACGTGTTCCCTCTCCTGGAGGAGAGTATGTGTTTAGCGTCCCGAGGCCCAAAGGGCTGGCAATTCTTCAGCCCAGCCCATCGGGCCACTGCCATTTAGTTAAGACATAGAGATGAAAAATTGACGGAAGGAAGGCAAAAATTAGGGCAAACCGGCAGGTTTGCCCCACCTTGGTGGGGCGGAGTTGCCGCTCCGCCCTAACTTCTGCCTTCGATTTGGTCCTTGCTGGATTTTTGCGGCGTCCCTGTGTTGGCTATTGCCTATCGTCTATGCGGCAAGTCTTGGCTATTGGGATTCTGGGAGGCATTGCGAATTGCAAAATGGAACTGCGGAACGCGTGCTGCGTCATCCAATTTTCAATTTGCATTTTTCAATTTGCAATGCCTCCCAGAATCCAGAATCCCCCAATCCCTATTTCTTCGCCCGCCGCTTGGCATCCAGCAGGCGGCTGGTGGTGGTTTCGGGGGTGCCGGTTGCCGGGGGCTTTTCGCCATCCACTGTTTTCGGAATGACGGTCTCTTTTGCGGTTTCCTGGACTGGCTTCGCGGGCATGAACAACTCGGGCTTTGGTTCGGGCACAATTACTCTCGGCGCCTGCTCTGCGGCCACAGGTTGTTTGGAACGCACTTCATCGCGTCGCGCCAATAACGAGGAAAGGGATTCGTCGCTTTGTGTCTGTTTCGGTCGGGCTCTCCAGAAGAACAATCGCTTTTCCGCGAATTGAACGAATCGCTGCCACTCTTCACGGCCAAGCAGGATGCGGCGAATCCCCACATCCAGCGGGAACAGCAGGATGCCCAGGATCAGAAGTTTGTCCCACAGATCCTGGGGGCGGAACGTTTTTCGGCGATCCAGCAAAAATGGATTATCAACCTGTAAATCCAGTATCTTGCCGCCGCTGCTTTCAGCGAGGCGACGCAGCAAATTCAGGTTCGGTTCAGAGGCGGCGAACTCGGGAGAATAATTAACGCTCGCTCCGAGCACCTGGGAACCGCGCAATTCGCCGTTTTTCAAATCCATCAGGTTCAGCAGATAAGCACCGACTTCTTTGGTGGGAAACCTGGCTTCGTAATGACCCGGGCCAGTCTGTTCCAGGCGGATGGTCTGGCGCTCGCCTTTGGGGCTGACCACCACTGTTTGCAGATCGAGAAAATTGCGGTAGTTCCCCTGCTCATCCACGGCTTCGACGGCAATATGTCCTTCCCCACTTTCAACGGAGACTTCTGTGACAAAGTCTGCGTTCTCAATTTTCCGGAGACTCCACTGGGCCGCCTGCGACCAGAATTGTTTATACTTTTCCCACGCCATCCAGTCGGTTGCCCAACGTGGTTTTGCATCCGAGGTGAACGCGACGGCGCGTCCCAGGCCATAATTCCAATGCGCGAGGAGTGGATCACCTTTTTCTGACAGCAACGGAATTTCCGCCCGCGGCTTTCGTGTGGTGGAAACGTATCCGCGCAAGAGTGGATATTCTTTCCCGCCAATCCCGCGCAAGATTTCGCTGTTGGCGGCGAACTGTGGCTTGAACGGTTCTTCGACGATGGCCGATTTTAAAATGACCGCCGCTTCCTTGAGAAAAATCTGGGGCAATTGTTCCGGCGACCGGACATCGTAGAAACGACCTTTCCCCTGCTCTGCTATCCAGATCATCGTCTCTGGACCGGCGTGGCCGGCGATTAATACGGTGGTCACTGTGATGCGATCCCCAACGATCGCCTTCATGGACTCAGCAGAAGGCGCGCCCGGATCACCGTCGCTGAAGATAATCATGTGCTTGATGTTGCCGGATGATTTTTTCAGACCTTCATGGGCCATGGACATCACTCCCTGGAAACTCGGCAAGTCGCCCTGGTTCATTCCCGCGATTTTTTTGGCCAACTCCTTTTTGTTCGAAACCTTGGTCATCGGGAACAGCCATTGTTCGTTGCCATCCCAGAGCACGATTCCCATTTCGTCCTGCGGCCCCAGGGCCTCGAGCACGCCAAGGGCACATTGACGCGCGATCTCGTTGCCGTTCATGAACTCCATTCCATGCATCACCATGGCCACGGAACCGCTGGGCAAAACTTTCTTACTGCTCAATTCCATGTCCAGCGGCAGTAATCGCTCCAGGGCGGTGCCACGATAGCCTCCGGCCGCAAACGCCTGGTCGCCGCCAATACAAACGAGGCCAATGCCAAAATCGCGCACTGCGCTTTCGAGCAATTTCATTCGATCATCGCCCAGATCGCCTGCTGCAACATTGCTCAGGAAAATGGCGTCATAGCTTTGAATCTCAGCGAGTGTGTCGGGAAAAGATTTGGGATCGGTCAGCTTCACCTCCAGCTTTGATTCCCGCAGGACCGACGCCAACTGTGCGTCCTGTTGCGGTTCGCTGGAAAGAATCAGGACTCGAGGATTGCCGCGCACGCTGGTGAAGCTGACGGCTTTATTGTTCTGCGGAAGCATGTCACCCGGCGCTTCGATCTGGACGTTGTAACTGTAGAACCCAGGGTCATTGAGCGTCTGCGGAAAGGTGAAAAGATTTTTTCCAGCGGCCAGTTCCACCGCCTGTTCGCCGAGCAATTGCTCGTTGCGATACAGTCGAACGATGGCCTGTTGCGCTTCGTCTGATTGGGCGAAGATCTTTGCGTCGAAGGTTTGTCCCTTTTTCAAATTGCTCGGCAGGGAAATTTTCTGAACCGAAACGTCATTCTTCCGTGCCACGCCCATAGGGACAGAATCCAATCGGACACCCAACGGTTGCGCAGCCAGGAGAGCGTTCATTGCGTCGCCGGCATTTTCATTACCGTCTGAGATCAGGATCAACCGACGCTGACCGGTTTCCGGAAAAGCCGCCGTGCCGAGACGAATGGCGGATGCGATGTCGGTGCGTTCGGTACCGACAACGGCATGCACCTTTTCCATTTGCACGGCAAAATTGGTTTGTAACTCGATGGCTGAATCGGTGCCGAAAACCAGGACGCTGACGGTGTCCTCAGCCTTCTTTCCGGCAGACAAACGATTGACCATTTCCCGCGCCGCTTCCTGTTGTGATGAAGGGATGCTGTCGGAACGATCGAGCAGGAAGGTAACGTTCATTCCTTCCAACGGCTTCTTCCATTGAAGACCGGCGATGGCCAGGACCAGCGCAATGACAATCACTATCCGCAGGAAAAACGAAACCCAGCGCCGCCAGGCACTGACCTGGACATCCGATTTCCAGGCAAGCCAAATCACCCAGCCCAGCGCCAGAGGGAGCAGCAGCAGGAAATAAGGATTGGTGAATTGGAAGTTCATCTGATTGCGAACGACGGTCTGGTTCCCTCTCCCAGGGGGAGAGGGTTAGGGTGAGGGAAAACGTTCCGTGAATCCATCCGACTGGAAGATGTATGAAGCCGTTCTCCCTCACCTCGGTCCTCTTCCGCCGGGAGAGGATGACGGATCCGCCGGTCGCCTTTCCCGGCGGTTGGATGGATTTCGGCAAGATAGCGACCTTTCCTCACAAACTTTTGCACGCGATGATTTTGTGAGTCTGCCACGTAAAGATTTCCTTTTGAATCGAAGGCGATGCTCCAGGGATTGGCGAATTGATCAGGCGCAGAGCCCGGCTTTCCAAGAATTTCCACCGACTGATTCGCAGCATCGAAAATTTGGATTCGACTGTTGCCGAACTCGCAAACGAATTGAAAACCGCCGCCATCGACTCGAACATCAAAGGGGTAACTCATCTCGCTGCGTCCAGAACCAGCTTTCCCGAAGCTCCGCAGAAAGGCGCCGTCCGGCGCAAACACCTGCACCCGATGATTGCAGGAATCGGCCACATAGATCTGGTCTTGCGCATCCAGGCCCAATCCTTCAGGGCGATTGAACGCACCCGTTTGATTACCCGGGCTCCCAAAAGAATTGCGAAACGTTTCGCCTTGTTTCGAAAAGTGCTGCACCCGTTCTGTTGCGCCAAATTCGCTGAGATACATTTCGCCTCGTGAATTGATCGCCACCGAGCGAGGAAAAGCAAGCTGTCCGTTATTCGTTCCATGGACACCCCATTGGAAAACAAGCTTCCCGTCCGGTGAAAAATGATTCACCCGGGAATAATGCGGCTCGATCACAATGATGTTTCCCTCTGCATCCAACCCCATTCCCTTTGGCCGCCCCAGATCGGTCTGCGGCATTTGCCAATGAAGAAGGTAGGCGCCGTCGGGTGAGAATTTCTGGACGCGTCCAGTCATATCAACGACAAACAAATTGTCATCACGATCCAGGGCGAGAGAACGTGGTTTATTGAATTGGCCCAGTCCGGTTCCTCGTCCGCCGATGATCTCCACGTGACTGAAGAACTTGCTTTGGACGGGAGTTTTGTTGCCAGCGTTGTTTCCGTTGGAAACCGAACATCCGGAAACCAACAGACCCGCACCGCAACTGAATGCCATTAAAAAGAAGCCACGCGTCCGCGCCAGCTTGAAAGACACAAGCCCGCAGATCAACGGGGTGACCGCTAAAACAAGCAGCCACAAACAAAGCGCATTCACCTGCGAGTTGTGCCCGTAATGAAGCAGATTAAAAATGCGCAACGCGGCGGTTTCGCGACCGGGTGGAATGATCAGCACCAAGGTTTCCACATCCCACAGGCAAAAAAGGTAAGTCGCATACCAGGCCGCACAGAGGGGCAGGATGATCTGCGGTAAATAAGCGTGGCGAAACAAACTCCAACCGCGAGCGCCTTCCATTTGGGCTGCATCCACGAGGTTCCGATCTGCATTGCGAAACGCCTGGGCAGTCAAATTCCACGCTGGCGCAAAGTAACGGATGGCAAAGGCAAAAATCACAATCCCGATGCTTTGATAAAAGGCGGCAATGAATGACCGGTTGAAAATCAGAATCAGGGCGATTCCGAGAATTACACCGGGAACAAGAAAACTCAGCCACGCAATCGAACCAAATGATTTACGACCAAGGACAATTGCAAAAAACAAAACGGCACAGGCGCTGACTGCCGCAAAAAGAAATGAATTCAGAATCGCACTCTTTCCGGCGACCAACGCCGGAAGAAAAGCCGACCATGTTTGTTGCGAAACGAGTATCTGGCTGAACGGCAGGATCACAGCAAAGAACAGCGCAAACGCCGACACGATTCCTGCCAGGATCACAATTCCGCTCCCAAGTTGCCGACGCACAATATTCGGCCCGATGCTCCTGCTGCGACGCGGCCAGTGAACATCGCTGGTTCGAACCGCCAGCAACAGCAGTATCGGGATCACCACCAGCGGCCACCCAAGTTTCAGCGCGGATGTGTAATCAAATGTCGTATTGAAACTCACCCAAAGTTCAGCGGGCAAAACTTTCACCTGCAAGATCGCCGGCACCGAAAAGTTGTTGAATGCCAGGATGAATATGAGCACGGCGGCCAGGCGCAGTTCATGGTTGGCCGAAGGGAACAATAACCAGCGCACCAGACTCGTCCCGCGCAAAAGCGGATCGGCTTCCAACTGGGATTGTTCCAATTTCCGCCATGCTGCCAGCGTGAAGAACATCGCGACTGGCCAAAACATCAGCGACAGAATCCAAACTGTTCCGCCGAGCGAAAAGATGTTGAGCGGAAACCAGCTTTTCCAGGCGCCTGTCATTCCAAGAAAATGAAGCCAGCAATTCGTGACGAGAAAGGGCGGAAGAACCAGGGAAACAACAGCCAATACAGAAATGCAGTTGCGCCATGGTTTGGATAATCCGGACACACAGAGAGCCGCGGTGAACCCGAGCATTGTTGCAAACAACGTCGTCAGTCCAGCCACCAGCAAACTATTCTGGAGCAGCGACCAGTTCATTGAAAGCAGGTCAGGAATTTTGCCTGATCCTTTGATTCGGTAGATTTCCTGTTAACGTGGGAAAGGCAGCAACCATGCGCTAGTGCCCCCGGCGGGTTGATCAAGTCTCGTGATCCAATCCCAACGGATTTGCTGGCGCTAACCCTGATCCGCTGGGAGAGGGGATCCTCGCTGGTCATTAGGGCGAGCATTGTGTCGAAGCTCGCGGCATTCATCTGAGAAAAATCTCTTTCAGTTTTTGAACGGCGGCTTCCTGGGTTCTCAAAATTTCATTCCAATCCGGTTCCTGTGTTTTCGCCGCAATCTCTCGTGTCAGTTGCCCCTCACTCGCACCCGCTTCCTTCAAAACCTCTTGTACAACATTTTTTTGCAGGAACTCAAAAAGCGCTTGCGCTCTTGCCGGATGCGGTGCGTTACGGATCACTGAAACTGTGTTGCGAATCAAGAAGCCGTGTTCTTCCAAATCGATCGCTTGCACCGGCATGCCTTCGCGCGCGCCAGCTTTGATGTCATCGGAATCCGTCAAACCGATCCACGCCTCGCCACTGCCAACCATCTTCACGACGACGGAATTGCCATCCAACAATAACGGCTTATTCGCCACGAGAGCCCGGCACCATTTCTCCCATTCCAATTCACCCAAACTCTGCCGCAGAGCCAGAAAATGAGTCGCCGTCGTCCCGAATAGCGGATAGGCGATCGCTATTTTTCCCCGGCAACTGGCATTGGTGAGCGCGAGCAATGTTCGTGGGCAATCCGGATTGTTCAGTTGATTGGTATTGATGACCAGTTGCCGTTTTCGAAAGCCAAAGGGCGCCCACGGATCGGTTTCGCGCAAAACACCGGAGCGCTCCAACTGACGTGTGCGAAGTTCTTCGTTGTTCCAGAAAACGTCGCACTGCGGATTGCTCTTTTCCGCCAGCAAACGATTTACGAGTCCCACGGTTTTCACAGCTTCACTGTCATAAACAGCCCGCACCTTGATGCCTGTATGCTCGGTGAAACCTTCAAAAACCGGTTCCGCATACACTTGGTCCTGCGAAGTATAAACAACGACAAAGTTGTCACTCCTCCCACACCCGAACAGCAAGCAGACAAAGGCCAACCCCAGCCAAACCCGAAGCGCCCTTGAACACTCAATACTGAAAACTGAATACGGTTCCCGGCCCCTCACGCTGTCCTCCGATGATAATACCACCACTCGAACATCAACACGGCGAGGGCCGCGACAGCGATCCAACGCCACATTTCCATGTTCGCTCGTTTGATGGTTGTTGCTTCGCCCTGCACATATTTGCCGAACTGCAGTTCCGATTGCGGTTTAATGTTACTTTCTGCCGCATCGAGAAGGTTGACGCAGAAGTCCGTCTCATTCGTCCCGACTTTTAGCCGATAGATCCCCTGCCTTGTCGTTTCACCAAAAACGAGTTCACGAGCTTTCTCGTCCAGTTGCAAAGTGCGTTTGGTTCCGTTCGGTAAAGTGATCTCCGCACTTGCGGCACTTTCAAGGAGCGCAAGTCGGAACGGTTCACCGGCGCGCACGAAAAGCTGATTGTTTCTGGCGGAAGCTGGATTCAACCAGTCCACCGCGTTCGCAATAAAGATCGGGAATGAAATGCGCAATGGCCAGGTGCTCTGCAGGGTATCAAAACCCACCCAGACGATTTTCTGTTTGCCCAGTTCGCCGGAGAGGATCAGCGGAGATTGTTGTGCGTCCGCGAGCGAAATGGCCCAACTCGGCGTCTTCACGGCCAGAGATTCGCTGATATGCACATTATCGAAATTCACATAGCGCAACAGCGCGTGCGTATTCTTCCAATCAACCACCGCGGGATTCTCCACGCGGGAGATGCCTTCAAACCAATTCGTATTCGCAACATGGATGGCAAGCACATTGCCGGCGGGCCATACAGTGGGCAGCGTGTCATCCAGCACAACCAGGTCAAAACCTTCGGCAGCATCAGTGGAATCCTGGGTCACCGCGACTTGCGCATTGGCCGATCCCCGCAAAGCTCTCTCCAGAAAACGATTCCCCCGCGTCACGAGCAAAATTTTGATCGGCTGCGGCAGTCGGCTTACCACCGAAGCCTGGTTATCGGATGCAAGGTCATCCTGTGCGCCCAGATGAACGCTGAAGATTCCATTCCGGCTCTGTGTAGCCACAAACACCTGCGGCGACGTTGCGCCCGGCGCGAGCTTTAGGTTCCGGACTTCAACAACCTGCCCATCAAACCGAAGCTCCAAAGTCGTTGTCTGTTCCCCATCGGAAAAATTCTGCACACTAGTATAGATGGCACGTTGTCCCGGGTCTTCCGGGTTCGCCTTTGCATCAAGTGTGATTATGCCGAGGTTATTCGCCCGTTCACCGATCCGATGGTAAACAATGTTCAGCCCCTTGTTTTCGAATTCGCTAAGATCCCCCACTGCACCGTCGCTGAATAAATGGATTTCCGCATCCGACCGATCTTTGGTCAACGTTTCAGCCAGCTTCAGAGCTTCCTTCAAACGCGTCGGCGAATCTGTCGCCGCCGTGGATTCGATTGCCCGGCGCAAAGCTGCTTTCTCGCTGGTCGCCGATTGCTTCACTTCCGTGTTTGCCGCTGCCTGGAGCACGATCATCTGGTCGTGATCCTTTAAACTATCCACCCACTTAAGCGCTTCTCCGCGCGCTTTTTCAAATCGGGACGGCGCGACATCCGTGCTTTGCATGGAAGCCGAGGCATCAAGAATTAAAACCCGCAAGGCGGCATTGGCGGCATCACCGGCGAAATAAGGCCGGCTCAATGCGAAGATGGCGAGCAGCAGCAAAAGAATCTGGAGGATGAGCAGCCAATTATGCCGAAGTTTTTGGAACGGAGCGTTCGCCTGCGTTTCTGCGAGGAACTTCTGCCAAAGCAGCGTGCTGGAGACCAGTTTGACCACCCGTTTCCGCTTCAGCAAATAGAACAGCACTACGACCGGAATTGTCGCAGCAAACCAAAACGCATAAGGGGCAAGAAACTTCATTCCATTCAACCCGACTGAACTGCCGAAAACCTAAACAGTCGCGCTGTCGTTTACGATAAAATTATTGGAGCACCCACTGCCATTTAGTTAGGATCAAAGCGCTGATTAACTCGGGACTGGAAAGTCCCGAGAACTGGCACGCTGGAAAGCGTGCCACTACGATTGGGGTAGGAACGAAGGATTGAACTTCGCCCCTCCCTCCAAACCGGACAGGCGGGTTTCCCG
>JACDHS010000045.1 GCA_013820875.1 Verrucomicrobiota bacterium
CATTGGGCGCAAGGCTGACGGAATGCCAGGCTGGCTGACCATCTGGCGTGGCTGGCAGCGACTCATTTGGATGTGCGAAGGATTAGAAAGCCTTAAGGTAAACTAAAAAGATGTGGGTAATGACAAGCTCTTCAGTGTTGTGTTCGTATTCCCGGTGAGGGAATCGAAATACAAGACGGGAGGATTCAAATTGCAGGACAGCTGCTTTCTGAATAAAAGGCCAAACGTTTCCCGCATTATTTTGGTTTCTCCCTCCACGCCTCACTTCCAGGTATGGGCCACACATTCCTTTGGTGAAAATGCCGTCTTTTATCCGGTGGACCGTATTGTCCACCAAAGTGCCGTCAGCAAGAATTTCGCTCAGAGGTTTACTCACGGATTCCAAACACCTTTTGGAATTCTGGGATCAAAGTCTCCTCCCGCCCGGAACCACGCAAATACTCTTCCAGAAGTGGTCTGATCGAGTCGTCCCAGATTTTCTTACGTAATTCGGTTCGAGTCAGCGCGGGCGAATAACGCAGGTTCATCAGATAAGCATGACCAATTTCGTAGTCGCCTCCTAAAATGTCGGTTTCCCTAATTCGTTTGTTCAGCGACTCCAAGTCGTCGGCGAGTCCTACCCATGGACGAGAAGCATTCCCCGGTTGCGCGTCCCGTTGTTTCAGATGGTAGCGCAGGGCGGCGATGTCGGGATTGATGCGTTCCCAGCGAAAACGACGGCGCAATGCCAGATCGAAGCTCTCCACGCTGCGATCGATGGTGTTCATCGTGCCGATAATATAGACATTATGTGGGATGAAGAATTTAAACGCGCCATTGGTTGTTACGATGAGAGCGGTCGTAGCATCGTTCAGTGAGGCGTACTGCGTCGAGATCGCTCCTCCCACGCCGCGATATTCCATGCAATACATCAGTTCGCCAAGAACCCGGGATAGTTCGGCGCGATTAATTTCGTCGATAATGAAAAAGAACGGCGGAGTCACGTCCGATATTCTTTCTGAGTCCGGCAGGAATCGAATGCTTTCCCAGGAACGGTCTTTCAGTTGATGCCCAATGTAGGGTTTAAGCTGGCCCACGGTGAGATAGCCCCAGTTTTTTGCGAGCTCTGGCCCCTTCTCGGGAATCTTACAAACCTCAACCTCCCAGAGACCGGCACGTCGGCAGAATTCCTTGAAGATTCCATTGTGAAGTGTGAGGCGAGACTGGCCGGATTGGGACAGCGTCGGACGCAGTCCCTCAATGAAGTCTTCGTAACCGAACGAAGGATGAAACTGCACCACCGCAGAGCACTGCTCGTAGGATGGGCGAAGATAGGTGAGGTTGTATTTATCGGACCAAATATCGAACTGTAATCGCGTCACTTGGCGGGCTGTGAACGTTTTCCCGGTGCCCGGAGCGCCATATTTGATCACCTGCTTTTTCAGAGAGAACGGGTTATAGATGTTCTCGTAGAGGTACCAAACAAAGATGCTAAGCAGATGTTGGTCTGTTTTTTCCTCGCGGAGGTCATCTGCAAAGGCGTCATGGAGAAAGGTCATCAACTGAACATTTCTATCAAACCAATCTGCATTCGCATTCGTATGTGCCGGCAGAAGCCCCTCGCAAACTAACCACGAATATACGGTATCGAAATATTCTGTGTTAGCGGTGCTAGAAACGTCCTGTCGGCAAGCTGCTAGTGTCCGGTTAATCAGCAGCGGATTCCGATTCCCGCCATGTTTAATTCGCGCAGTTTCCCACGCTTCGTTGAACTGATCAAAGTTCCCTCGCGAAGGTTCCTTAATCAAGGATGCCAGAGCATTGACGAAATCTTGCTCAGCGATGAAGTGGCCGAAGTTTTCTAGGCTGAGTACAGATTGCCCTCGCGACGAGATTCCATTGCTTCTATCGAATAGTAGCCGTTTTGCGAACTCCTTCCATGGATCGCTTTCGTCTTTTAGAGACGTGTTCCGGTAGGTCGGTATCTCTTGGAGAGATTTGCCGGCTACCAATTCTTCTCTGACTGCTGCAACGTCCCGGGTCATAGCTTGGTAAGCTTCGTGCCACTCATCAATTTCGCCGCGGCAGTTCTTGATTAGGTAGGTATATAAGTTTTTGAGGCGGGACATGATGAGCGTAAGAGGTTGCGATGCTGTCTTGGGCGTTTGTATTGAATTAGTCGAGATTGCCTGTCCAGTTTATAAATCGCCTATCTCAGAGTGTAGTCATTCTTTAGCGTTTACAAGACGACTCGGGATCGATTGTGGGATGTTTGCTTTACCTCGTTGTGAGTCGCTTCAGGGCATTTAGGATGTCGATCATTCCAGAGGTGTCCAGTGTGCAATACTCTTCTAATGCACGTCGGATTCTTGCCCGTTCCGGGTCGTCGGGGGCCATCCCTAACGATTCTAGGAACTGTGAACTCGCGCTACCTCCATCCTGTATTTCCAAATGGCTGTAGTTTTTGCCAGTCAGTGCGGGAAGCACAGCTTTCATTGAGGCGCTGCCTTTTTGCTCCGGGTGGTAGAAATGGAAGGCGCGGAAGGGCACCAGTAGATCAACGATTCGGTTCGAAATCCCCTCCAGCCATTGTTCGAGTCCTCCCATCTCGCTGCAGCACTCTCGCAATCGGGCTTTTTCGAAAGCTGCGTTGTAGGTCACGATGGAACCGGTTTCACCAAGCACCTCTTTCAATCTTCGCAGGAACGAGGGTCTGGGATCTTCAACGCCGTCGGCTAAAAACATGTAGTGCTCCGGTTCCGCCGTTTCATTTCTCAATATGTGCAGTGAAAACTGAAATGGCACCTGCTGGTAGGGTTTCACTCCATCATAGAGTGGGATAGCGTTGCTGAACGTTTCGAAATCCAGAAAATAGAGAGGATATATGAGCCCCTGGAGAAAAGCAGCGATCGAGGTTGGTTCCACATATGGAGTTCCCGTAATTGTGCTAATCCGCTGGATCGATTGTTTGCTGCTCAACCCGAAATCCTCGGGTATATCTTTGATGTCTAATACACCTTGATTAAAGAGAGTTGTCTTTTTCTCTCCACCGCGAACTAGGGTGAAGACATTGTGTGCCGGTAGAAACGCCCAACAACGATCAGTTAGCGGGCACTGGTAGGGATTGGAACAGTGATCGCCTACAATGATTTCGGGACATTGTGCCGCAGAGATAGTTCGATGCATGGAGCTAACCTGCTGGCTGATCTGCGGGAGGAGTGCCGTTACCTGTTCAGTAACGTCGACCCGGGTGAAGAGTTCCTGAGGATTGATGGCTCCGCGTTTTACGAATTCGTTGTTAATATGCAGTATGAATGCCTTGGCTATGTTCAAGCCTGCACCCGCGTAAACAAACCACTGAAACGCCAGATCATTCAAGTGAACTTCTTTTACGCTCGTTGAGCTTTTTACCTCCAGTATGTTCCACGAGTGTAGATCTGCGGGTTCGAGGATGTCCGCCGAGGCGAATGCATCCTTGTAACTGATTGACGCCTCAAAGATCGGTAACGGGCCCTGAAGCAGGTTTTTCGTACAGCCCACAACTGCGCTAAAGTCCAGCCCACCGCTCCTTGCATCTATTCCGTTCGGGAACAAGGATCGGGCCATTGCTGTTACTTCGTTGCCCTGGTCCAAAATCGCTGAGGTTCGAGCATCGAGTTCTGCGAATTGTTCTCGGGCATTATAAAGGGACCAGAGCAGTTTGCTGCACTGGAGTCCCGACATGAATTTAGATTTAGTGATGATGGGCGGCATTGTTCTTGGGTGACTTGATTAAGATTATCGGACTTGCATTGCCAGTATCTACCTACCTAGTACAGCAGAATTAGCTAAATCATCAGCCATTCTCATTATTTCGTTCAAATCGGTTATCTTCTTTCGCCATCCTTCCGGAATGTTCTCCAGACCGTGGTAAGCACCGGCGAGTTGCCCATACACAGCCGCAGTTGTATCTGCATCTTCTCCAAGATTTACAGCCGCCAAGCAACCTTCCTTGAAGGATTCGGTAGTCGCGAACGCCCACAACGCAGCTTCTAAGCTTTGAACCACATAGCCACTTCCGCGAATCTGGTTTACCGTTTTGTGACGGTAGGATCCATTCGCGATCTCAGCAATTTCGCTGCAAAGCGGTTTCGAGCCCCAGAGTCCGGGTGCAGGAGAATAATCAGGGGAAAGGAGAGCTTCCTTGGAACTACCTCTCAATGCTCCTACGATCAAAGCACTGAGATAGCGGCAGGCATCAATAGCAGTTCGGGCCTGGTGAGTGGTGCGGGAACTTTCGCCCGACAGGTGGATTGCCTGCTCAGGATTTGAGAAATAAAACAAAGGCACAGGCGCTAGCCGCATGATCGATCCGTTCCCAGCAGAATGTGGATCAGTGGAGCCGGCAAACGGTTCTTTGAATTGCAGATACCGGGTGAGAGCACCCCGCACAGTATTCCCGATGTCGAAGCAACGTCCAGTGCTGCTCATGTAACCTTCACGCCACCAGCGCAAATATTTCTCCTGCTGATCACGAGCATCGAAGCCTCGACAATCAATTAAACTCTGAGCCAGGCATAACGCCATGGAGGTATCATCCGTCCATTGACCTGGCTTAAGTCCGAAGGGACCACCCCCGACCATGTCAGTCACTGGAGTGAATGTACCTGGTGCCTGAAACTCGACGGTCGTTCCTACTGCGTCGCCGATGGCTAAGCCAACTAAAGCACCTCTAAAGCGTGACTCAAGAGATGTCATTGGGCCGATGTGTTGGGCGGCAGCAATTCGTCCAGGAAACTCGCCGAGGCTGGTTCGAGTTGCCGCACACTCCGAAGCGTTTGTTTATCGAGATGTGTATCGTCAACAAAGCGAAGCGTTTTGCTTTTCGATGAGGTGATAAATCGCAGTCGCTTCGCCACTTTCACTGGAACCTCTAAGGTAAAATCCTTAGGTGTGGCTGTGGATGCGAGGATATGCTCTTCTGCATTCCACAGGTCATCAATGCCCAGCAGTTTTTCAGCTTCTTTTTTGCTGCACACGCGATCAACAACCATACGTCCGAGGAGAAAGAGCCGGCCTGCCTGAATCGTCAGCACGCAAATGGAGTCGCCGGGACTCGCGCCTCGTTTTCGAAACTGGTTTCCAGCCGTATGGCCAAGGGGCTCACCTTGCTGCTTGGAATGGGTTTTCCACGTCTCGTTGCTCCAATAGTGGGTAAAGAATTTCTTCATGCAGTTCTAAAAAACGTTTCGAGTATCTGTTCAAGCGTTCGTAATCTATGTCTTCATCTCTTAAATCGGGATTCGACTGCTTCAAAGTATTCATTCCATTTTCCTCGATCTAATTCGAAGAAGAATGCTCGACGAACTTCTCGGGGGAGGTCCTTTGCTTTTTGCTCAACAAAACAGACAACGAATGAGCGCAGGCTAATGCCATTTCCTTCCAGTGACGCGGCGTTAATTGTTTGTTCGAGAATCGATTGTTGAGCATTTCGCAAACGCGTTATCTGATTGCTGAGTACACCAGCATGTGCATCACCTGACGCGCAACTGGGATCAGTAGCGAAACGCAAGAGCAGGGGCACTCCTCTTGGAACAATTTCACTCACCGGAAGGGACGGTGAAACCGGTTGTTGCTCTAATTCCTTCTTCAAACCTGGCCTGATGCAAACCGCGGTATGTTCTTCTCGCCAACGTTCGGGATAGTATTTGCCACAAGCTGAACAGGCGACCAGGAATGGTCCTCGAACCTTTGCTGAGGCTCTTGCCCGTCCAATTTCATAGCTTAAGTCCCCATCCATGATCAGATCGGTTCGTTCGTGTCTCCGGGTTGTTGAGGTGGCCGACGCCGTGGACGCTTGAAACTGGGTGCTTCTTCATTGGAGGTCCAGAGGTCTTCCGAACTCATCTTCCCAAGACTTTCGAGCCGATACTTGGTGCCTTTGCGCTCGCGTTCCGACCATTCTCCCTCCCGTAGCTTCTGCAATAGCTTTTCCAGTTGCACGAGGGCTTCACAAATCATCTCTACCGATCCGTATTCCTTAAGGCTCGCGATTGCTCCCTCGAGAAGTCGAATTGCTTCGGTCTGCTTCCCTTTATCCATCTGCTCCATCACTTCCTGCATCACCTTGCCAGCTGTTTGCATCGCCACCCACGGCACGACTTCTGCGTGGACTCTCACGTCTTCAGGGTTCTGGGTCGCTTGAATCCGAATTACCTGGGTGATTGTTCTTGAAGCCACTTCAGCCTGGCCAATTTCATCAAAGGCCAATTCCATCTCAATGAGACGTTCACCTTCAATACTGAATGCTGGTTTGTTTTGGATGGAGGGCAGGGGGAGAACACTGAGGGTGAAGCATACAATACGCGTTTCACCGCTTACCAGGTCACCCATCGCAATTTCGGTTCGTCCATCCGGCAATTCAACCATCGGATAGTTACCCAGAAGGACTGCGGCATCGCAGAATTCTAAGCGTTTGAACCTTAATCGAAGGTTCTGCACTGATAGCTTCTGGAGACCTTCAAGTTCAGCTTCGAAAATTGCGGGGAGCTTTTCCGCTGAGTCGGCGTCATAAAACTGCCCACCAGTGACTTTGGCTAAATCAGCCATCAAGTCCTCATTATAACCATCCCCGAAACCCAGACAGGAAGTGCGGATGCGATCCCTCTCAAGGCCAGCCGCTACGACTTGCTTTACAATGGGTGGATCAACAATGCCTACGTTGAGGTGCCCATCGCTTAAGAGAAGAAGGCGTCTAGTAGCTTCAGTTGGGGCTTTCTTTAATTCATCGCGACCCAACATCCAGCCTCCCGTTAAATTGGTGCTCCCTGCGTCTGTTATTTCGGCAATAATACGGAGCCACTCATCTTTCTTTGCCGCCGCAGGCTGTAGCGGAATAAGCGTTTGGGCTTCGTCGGCAAAAACAACCAAGCTGAAATGATCTTCCGGTCGGAGGTTCCGGACGGCTAGTTGTGCTGCCTCTTTAGCACGTTTCAGCGGTTCCCCAGCCATCGAGCCGCTGTGATCAATCACTGCATTGAATGCGGCTGGCTTTGGACGGTTGTTGGTGACTGAAGCCGCTTCAAATTTCACTGCAAAGTGAACTGGTCGTGCGTGGTTGGCGAGGATCGTTTGGTAATCCAAATAAGTGTCTATTTTCATGCCCGCAGGGTTGGTTGATGCACTTAGTTCTACACGTCCCCGAATCCGATGTCTACAAGTCAGGAAAAACCTGTGATTTACCAACTAATGGGCTTGCACGGCTTGGTAGAAGTAAGCTTCTTTAATAACGACTCAGCTCACCTGCCCTCGCGGGGGGTATTTGAATCTTTGCAGGTAGAGGACGGAGTATGTTCTTGCGCGAATGCCGTTTTTGGATAAGCATCTTGCATCTCACAGACAACATGAAAGCGGCGACTTTCACCTACGATATGGCGTCTCTGCCCGTTGCTTCTGGAAACCAAACAGATGCTTTTTCATTTCGATGAATCGCCAGCGATAGCACTTCTTCACAAGAAGCACGCTGCAATCGTGCTTTCTTTCTATTCCAGGGCCTTCAAAGCAAACGGGGCCAGTGAAATTTCAGAAGAAAGGCTGGAGAGCAGGTGGGAAAAATTCATTGAAGAGGAGGTAACCGGAGCGGATTGGGAAGGGGAGCCGCCAGCTAATTCCGCTAAACACTATTTTGAAGAATGGTGCAAAAACCGTTGGCTAGCCCGTAGTTATTCCGACAAGGAGGAATCCTATTTATACCGACTTACTTCGCACTCCGAACAAGCATTGCTCTTTATTGAGCAACATCTCTCCGGCAATCGCCGGTCGTTTGTAGGCACTGAGTCTAATTTTTCTAAGATATGGCACGCACTGGTCGAGCTGAGCGAGAAGACGCAAACAGATCCAGCTGTCAGAGAAAAGCAACTGCTTGCGGAAAGAGATCGCATCGATGCTGAGTTGATGGAGCTGCGGGAAACAGGAAAACCAAAGACTCTGGATGTTACAGCGGTCAAGTCTCGCCTTTTTGACTTGGTAAACATGGCGAATCGTTTTTTGGCGGATTTCCGGGCTGTAGAAGACTCTTTCCGCAAACAACGAGACCAAGTCCAGAACCTTTATCTTGAACAAGAGCAGTCGCCCGGTGACATCATCGCGTGTGCTATCGACGCCGTCGAATTACTGAAAGACTCGGATGAAGGGCGGAGTTTTTTTGGCTTTCAACGAATGCTCCGGTCTTCGGAGGATCTGGAACTTCTTAGATTGCTCACCGAAGATTGTGTCAAACTCGCGACGCAGTATGACATCGAGCCGTCAGTGCTCAATGGTTTGGTTGGACGACTTCTTGAGGAGAGGAATAGGACACACTCTACCTTATCGACCATAACGAAGCAGCTACATGTGGTTGTGGAGGAGTCGTTCCGCAGAGATCGACGGCTGCTCCTGGACCTTGTTTCTGAAATTAAGAAGCGAGCACATTTCCTAAGGTCATCTCCTCCTGAACATATCGAAACGGTATGCCACCTGAGTCCATCCGTGAATCCTCTCCTCGGAATGAAGTTTTTTGAGAAAACTCAAGTTCCTGTGCTGAATACCACGCTCCGAAAAACTGATGAAAAAGCAGCCATGGACAGGTTTTTCAAGGGCATTGGTCCACAGCTTCGCCTGCAGGAGATACTCTCGATAATCAATTTGGCTCTCAATAAGCAGCCGCAAGTCATGTTATCCCGCCTGGTGGAAGATCATCCGCTAAAGGCCGGTGCAATCGACCTCCTTTGCTATGTCTTTGCCGCAGGCAGAAGTCGGGAACACCAGATCCTCGACATCAAAGTGGAAGTTTCAATCAGCGAACAGCCGCGGCGTATTGTTCGGTTACCTGAAATAATTTATCGCCGCGCTAGCAAACATGAGTAATAAACCCCTTCTTTCTCGTCGGCACGTCATCGCACGTTTGATCAATGGTGCTATTTACTTCGATGATGGGGATTACTGGAGCATCCTCACAGAAGATCCTACGCTATCGGAATACTTCGAAGAAATGGGTGTGAAACTGGTCGTAGACCATGAACTTGGTATGGGGTATCTGCGCCCTCTTAATGCTGCAGAGGAGGAAGAGATCATCGCGGCTGGTCAGGCTCCAATCCCTAAAGTTATCCCGTCGAAAACTTTAGGATATTATCCATCGCTTCTTTGCGCATTCCTTCGGCAAGAGCTGCAGCTACACGAAGAGCACTCCGTCGATAGCCGTTTCCTTTACCTTGGTGAAAAAGACTTGAATGACCTACTTCGACCGTATTTGCCCGAATCTTTTGACGAAAAAGCGCAAAGGCGCGAAATCCGGAAAATCATCAATCGTGTGGAGGAGATAGGAGTGTTGCACAAGATGCCAAACCGATCCGAAGCGCTTTATCGCGTTGAACCAATCATCCGAGCGCGAATCCCGATTGACCAGATACAAAACCTCTTAGAGCAACTCAAATCATGCTCCGAAAGTAAGGACGGTTCTATTTCAGAGGAAGCAATATGAACCAAGTCCAAGATCTTCTCGATATATACCAGCAGGATGCAGCTTCCGGATACAGGTTGGATTACTGCGAAGCTTACAACTGGGGAACGTTTCATGAAACCGTGGTCCGAGCGCAATTCGATGGACAGACTTCTCTTCTGACGGGAGAGAACGGTGCGGGAAAATCGACTATCGCCGATGCCCTCGTGACACTGCTGGTTCCGACAAACAAAAGAAACTACAACGCTGCTTCTGGCGAAGCAAAACGAGAAAGATCAGAACCGGATTACATTCGCGGAAATACTGGGTTGATTTACAACGATCAAAAAGAAAAGGACGAGCCGTTGTATCTACGGGGTGATGGCAAATACTCCACTATCCTTTTAGCGGTTTTCCAAAACCGACGGGCAAACAAGGCCGTCACCTTGGCACAAATCCTTTGGATTAAGAACAACGGTGATACAGGCAAAGTGTTCATTGTCGAGCCGCGTCCTCTTGCTATTGAGTCCGACATCTTAGGGTTTACGTCGATTGATAAGATCCATGACTTCCTTGACGAACGTGGAATTCGTACATGCGAAAACTTCAAGGTGTATTCAGAAAGGTTTCATCGTTTGCTGAATCTCAATCCAGATCGCAATCCGATGGACATCTTCAATCAAACAGTGGCCGTCAAAGACATCCGCAACCTTACCCATTTCATTCGGGATTTCATGTTGGAGGGTGGTTCCGCAGAGCAGGATTTCGCCCGGCTAAAAGAACGGGTCCGGGAGCTTCGTGAAACACATAGAATGATCCAGACTCAGAAGGAGCAACTGCGATCCCTCCAGGAAGTCACGGATCACGTCGCTAGGTGCAATGAAGCCAGAGACAGGAAGCGAAGCTTAGAGGACCAGCGCTCTGCTCTCGATCCGTTCTTTGCTTCTATTGAGTTCCGGCTTCGTCTTGCTTTGAGCGAAAGGAACTTCGGCGAAATTCAGGACTTGGTAGTCGAGCGTGATCGTTTAGCTCAGGCACAAGCTGAGTTGCAAGCGACGCTGGATTTATACAAACAACAGCAAAAGAGTTCTGCTGCGGGTGATTCGTTGTCTCGACTTGAGGAAGAACTAGGATTGTTGGGAAGAAACTTAGAGCTGACAGATCGTGCAAGAACCCGGCTGCAGTCGGCAGTTGAAAAAATAGGGGCGAATCACCGGATTGATTCGGAGGAGACTTTCGCCAAACTTTCTGCGGCTTTGCCCGGAATGGCGTTGGAAGCAAGAGCTCAAGAGCAGGCCATTCAAGATGCAGCAAAGTCTGCTGCCGGAAAGGTTTCTCGACTGAAGGAGGAGTGCGAGACGACGGAAAAGGAAATCGGCAGCCTTATTCGGCAACACACTTCGCTTCCAGCAGATGCTCTCGAACGTCGAGACTTCATTGCCGAGAGTCTCGGGATGCACAACAAGGACCTTCCGTTTGTTGGAGAGCTTATCCAAGTTTCGAAAAATCATGTTCGCTGGACAGGCGCGATCGAACGATTATTACACAGCTTCGCGTTAACGATTCTGGTCCACGAACGAGATCGTGTTGCTGTAGACGCCTTTGTCAGTGCAACCGGGATGAAAGGACGAATTGAATACTTTCCTGTCCCGGAAAACGGCGGCTCCCTATCGGGAAAACCGAGTCAAGATACCGTTGCAGGCAAAATCGATATAAAGCCAAACTGCGGCTCTTTTGGGAAGTACATCGCCAAAGAGTTGTCTCAGCGATATGACCATGTCTGCTGCGAGACCACAAACGAACAATGGCACGGCGCATGCCAAGCGCTTACCATGAGCGGCTTGTTTAAAGGGCGCTCTGGTCGACGCATTAAAGACGATCGTAACGATGTTAATGATCGCAAAAAGTGGGTGCTCGGATGGGACAATCAAAGCAAACTGCAACTATTGAAGGAACAGAATAAAGCTTCTCAAGGGCAAGGCCAAGCTGCTGTCGAAGAATGGCAACTAGCCGAACGTCGGAAGAAAGCACATGAACTGAAACTGCAAGCGATAGAAGCATTAATTGAAGAAAAGCTGTCTTTCGATTGCATTGATTCTAAGAGCATTCTTATCGAAATATCCGCCAAGGAAAAACAACGAGAGCTGCTGCAAAAGGATCCTGAATTAGAGCAATTGAGCAGGAACATCGCCGTAACAAAGAGAGAGCTTTCGACAGCAAGCAAGGATCACGATAAGACAGCATTTGCGGTTCGGATGAAAGAAGCCGAGGAGACTAAAAACTTAGAAAGGATCGAAACCCTTCGGCAATTAACATCTCAGCAAGGGGAAGAGCTGGAAGATACTTTCCTTCTGATCCGGCAGCGTTGTTCAGAGAAATTTGATGAAATCGAAACGTTGGAGCAGCGGCGTCGCGGGCTAGAGAGTGAATATTCGCTGGATATTGAAGGAGAACGCAAAGTCGAGAATGCAAAACAATTGGCTGCGCTGGCAAAGATGGCCGCTATAATCATGCACGACGGTTGGCAGCACCTGCACGACGAACTTGGATCGACCTCCCCGAGCGAGCTTTCCCTTGAGGTTGTGAATCGGTTCAACCAAGTTGAACAGCGCATTCGGATGGATGATATTCCCAAGAACGAAGAGAAATTTAGAAGGCTGCTTCAGGAAACGGTTATCGATGATTTTAATTCTTTTTACCAGACCTTACAGAATCTCGAGCAGACGATTCGAACCCGAATTAGTCAAATAAACCTCCATCTTGGAAAGGTTGATTTTGACCGTCGAGAAGAGCAAAAAACTTATATTCGCCTCTTGCCCGAAAAAACGAAGGACCAACTTGTTCGCGATTTTAGAACGAAATTGCAGGACTCTCTTAAAGGCATTTTAAACATCGATCTTGACCTCAATGCCCGCGAGCGATGCTTTCACCAGATCAACGCATTGATCGAAGAATTAGACGCGAACCCCAAACAAAGGCAGCATGTGGCAGACGTGCGCAACTGGTTTGACTTCAAAGCCGAAGAGCGCTTCCGGGTGGGCGACCGGCCTAAAGAGACATACCAGGGTGCAATCGGTAAGTCCGGAGGTGAAAAATCCCGACTGGCTTCTACAATCCTGGCCACAGCGATCGCTTATCAGTACGACATCGAAATCGACAAACCGCATGGCGACACCTTCCGATTTGTTTTGATTGATGAAGCCTTGAGCCGGATTGGTGATGAGTTCTCGGAGTTTCTGTTCGAAGTTTTTGCACGCTTTCATCTCCAGTTGCTGATCATCCATCCTCGAGACGCAAAGCTCCATGTTACCGAGAAGTTCGTTACCAGGTACAGCGTAGCCCTCAAGCCGGATAGGTTTTCGACCCTGGTAAATATGACGGTGCATGAGTTTCAAGAGTATAAGAGCCAGTTTGCATAGGTATGACAGTTGAGGAACTTAAGAGAAAAGCATCCAGTCATTACGCTGGCATGATTCGGGAAATTCTCTCTGGCACAAATCCATTCCCAATTCGGTTAGGCTACAAACGCCCGTCACGCTCACAAAACCCTGCGGAGTTTTTGCGGGTGAAGGAAATGTTGCGTTCTCAATCAAAGCAAATGGTTGGCTTCGGTCCCTCTATTGGGTTTGAGGAAGTTAACACCCGGCGATTCGCAAAAGCGCTGATTCCTGGAACAATTTTATTCGACACGTTCGAAGATCTCACCCGCTATATCGACAAGGAACAGGAAGCCCTGCGCATCTTGGCGCATGCAGCAATAGTTACAAACGAATATCCAGCTGCTCGAGCATGGGTAGCAAAACGTTGGAGGGTGCTGATCGACGGCGACCAGGAACATTGGTCCGGAATCGTTGAGGCGGTGCGTTTCTTTCAGCAAAATCCCAAGCCTTGGATTTATCCAAGGGAGGTTTCGCTTTCCCGTGGAACAAAATTCTTAGAAAACAATTACGCTCTGATCATCGATCTTTTGGAGCATACGTCACCCTTGACACTTAACACCCATTACGAATCTTGGCAGGATCGGCTAGGTCTCAGATCGGCATCGTGTTTCATCGAGGGTCGGTTCCTGGATCAGAAAACCGTTCCCGCGCTTCCAAGGCATCTGATGATCTCCACAGAGGAGTGGAACCGTGCTCTTGAGGGAAGTGTATCCACCTTCCTGATTGTCGAGAACCGAACGACTTTTCTGACATTGCCCCCGACTTCTAATTGCATCGCTCTGCTTGGAAAAGGTTATGCAGTTGCTCGTTTAGAGGAGATTAAAGCGTTAGCGACTTCGAAGGTATTTTACTGGGGAGATACTGATCAGCACGGCTTTGAAATCCTTGCATTGCTTCGCGCTCGTGTTCCTCAGGTGCAAAGCGTGTTGATGGGGCTTCTGATTTTGAAGCGGTTTCCCAAACTTGTGCAGATCGAGACAGTTGACCCGACATTGCCGACCGAGTTCGTCCAGACGCACCTCGATGCATCCGAGCAGGAAGTCTGGAGATTATGCGCGGACTCGCACACTCGTGTTGAGCAGGAACATCTGCCTCTTGCATTTGTGAACGAAGTTCTATCAGGACGGCTCAATCATTGAAGCATTTGGCCCTCAAAGAACGACAAACACCTTCAACACCAGGAAAAAGCGTGGCTGCAGTAATGCCCATAAAACGAAGGTCCTCAACAACCGCATCCCGTTCTTCGGCCAATATATCGAAGCGCGTTAAAAATTGTCGGTTCTGCTGCTTTTCCAAGGTGCTCACATAGCCTTCAATGTCTTCGATATTGGTGTATGCCGCCACCGATTGCTGCGGATAGTATCGTGGATTGTTATGTGCGGCTGGGTGGACGAATTGCAGATTAGGCCAGGGATCTTTCAATGATACTCCTATCTGCGTTGGCCAGTATTTTGAATCAAAAACGTAAATCCTCGCGGGAGCCTTATTCGGCGTTTCACTCCAATGCCCACGGCTCGCTAAGCAATTGAATGCGAAGAATGCTGCAACGTAAGGAGAAGATGTCCAATCTAGCAATGGAGTGGGGTATTGATGATGTTGAGCAAGGCTTAGCAATGCCAGATAATCTTCGCCATGTGGATGGTAGTAGTGCTCGGACACTGCATTAATCTGGTGTCTGAGGCGCGGCACGTCCTCTTCAACATAGCGGACGAGGTTGTTCCGCCCTGACCGATGAAAAGATGTCTTTAACGAGTAGGCGTTTGAATGCTGACCTCGGAACAGCACTTGTTCGAGCCCTCGGAATCGGTTCATTTCCTTTTTAAATTCTTCCCAGCGGAGGGGGCCGACCGCTGGAAGTTTCTGTTCGCAACCCATTGCCTCGGCAAACGATTTTGTCAGTTCAAAGCGCCCCGTCTGACCCAAGTTATTTTGAAAAGAACCAGTAATTTTCTTGCTTGAGAATTCTGCGTGATAATCAGCCTCATCCGGAGCCGGTACGTTAACATTGTGCGCTGCCGTATAATCTCGAAGCGCTATGAACTGATCGGTGCTTGGATCAAAAACGCGATAGTTCTGAGTTTTACCGAGAAACTTATTACCCTCAAAAGACCCCACCGCATCGCTGATTGTGCGGATACCATGTTGTGGGCTCAACCCCAGAACCTGCGCATGCCCATTCGATCGGCGCTCGATATTCACCACGACCACGGTTGTGGTTCCGTCTGGCAACCAGGAATGGCCTATCCATTGGCCTGAAGAATCGTTCGTTTCATCCATCGTCCGAACATACCGGGCCCAATTCGAACTTCAACCCACGACCATCTGTGTAGAGCAGGATCCGCGAAATGACGCGCAGCACGGAACGCCCAACCAGCGATAAGGACTATAGAATAGGTATTCCTGCCAAAGTGGGAATTGGAGGGAGGGATAAAGTTTCAGTTATGAGGGGGTGTTGTGGAATTCCGCCGCCTGAGTTCTGTAACTACCCTCTTCAGTAGCCACGGTGTGGCCAAAACACCAATCAACACCAATATGACCATCGTCCAATTTACGGAGTTCACTAGGCAGCAATAAACGTCAGCGCGATAAAGAGTTTGTTTGTTCGCGGGGTCCCTTTCATGGATAGGGCAGAACCCTAGGGAGCAAGCCGGAATTTGCAACACTTCTCACCAACCGTTCTGCGTCAGCGTCATTTGTTAGTTTATAGATGATCAGGAATTATCCGTCGCATCTGTTCTGACATGCGCATCGTGTAGATTGGTCTCCCAAGTGCCTCTACAAAAAGGCGATAGTCGGCCCCATATTCCATTAGTAGCTTCGCCATTTGGTAATCATCATTCATGACGGCTCGCAACAATGCGGTCCCGCCTCCTTGGAAGCGGTGATTCACGTTCGCTTTAGCAGCAAGGAGCAGTCCTACCACATCCTGCAGGCGTCCTTCGGCGGCTAAAGTAAGAGCAGTGTTGTCTCCTACGTGCGGTATATCGACGTCGACTGTTAGCTCAGTAACTAGGTAATTGATGCAGGAAAGTACCCCCTCTTTATTCTCCTTCTTTACCAATTCGGCCATGATTTGCTTCGTGGTTTCCGAACCGGATGGAACTGAACGAAGGTGTCCCTCGGGGTGTCGGGAAAATATTAGGCAGTTGATTGCGTAGTAGAGCGCGGTGTTTCCATGGATACGTGCCACGTTCATATCGATGTCCGGACGCCAGGGCCTCCATCGAGCTAGTTCGCGGAGAATCTCAAGTTGTCCAGTTGAGATCGTTTGTTCCAGTCCGCTAATACGCCTTTTTTTTGTCTCTCGCAGAATTGTCTCGCGTCGAATCGGATTATGCTCGCGCCGAAGGATCTCCAGCACGATTTCGTAATCTTTGACCGCAATCGCTTTAGTCAAACAGGTGTCCCCGGTTGAATTTACAAAATTAAGATCTGCACCATTCCTCAATAGCTCACGAGCGCGATCCAGTTGTCGTCTGTCTAAAGCTTCCATCAATGGAGTTTGATCCCGCCCAACGATTGTTTCGGACATTATTTTCTTTTGGCGACGGTCGATGGGTACCGCCTGTAAATTCTCCGTATGTTCGCTGAAACTAAAAACGCCTCCAAGATTCCAATGAGTCAGCCCAAGTTGGGGCATTGTCGCTTTGAGCCGCTTTCGCAGGTCGGGGTTTAGGGCGTCATTGAACCGCGATTCGGCCAATTCAATGCGTTGCTCTAACTGCTCGTGATTGTATTCCATGCCAAGGCCGAGCAGATCCCACCAACCCAGCAATTTCTTGATCCAAGGCTTGATTGGACCTTCCCCGGCTTCATGCCGATGCAGTAACGAAGCTAACCCTAATGCTTCGCGGACGGTTTGGGCGGTAAAGATTCCTGCTCGGTATCGAGATTCTGAAAATGCCTCTTCGTAAAGGTGTAAGGCTTTTTGAAGAGAATCCCTTGTCGGTAGCGGATGATAAAGTGCCTGCCGTGCTTCGATTGTCAGTAGCGGCCCAGCAAATATGTTGCACCAGTCAGGGTATTCTCGCCGTAGCTGCTCTAACTCTATCTCTATCTGTGATGTCGCCAGGGTAGGCGTCCGCAGCGAGGTTTCTTTCCAAATTCTTCCCAGACGGCTTTCGAATGCGTGGAACTGCGGAGGCGGAGCCTGCGATTCCAAAAATCGGCGATCATATTCATTGTACACCGCAAACCTGGCGACTCTCACGTCTAAGGCGGCCGCACCGCGTGGTAGAGATCCCAACAGTTTTTCAAACGTGAATAAGGCATCGCCGAGCAAACTCATGAAATCGGGGAGGCTTGTGTTTGGGTGCCGAGCCAATTCGTTGTTTACAATCTCTTCGACTGAATGCAGACAACTCGCTTGCCGAATAAGTAATCTCCCGCACTCGTTCGATTCATCGGCCGAACCAATGTCTCGCAGGTGCCGAACCAATTCTTCGACCAGGCCACCAAATGCGTGATTTAGCAGCAGCCCCAATTTATCCGGTGTCTTAGCGAAGTGTCGGCCAAGAGCATCACAGGTTGGACGTTCAGCGCCGGACTCCCAGGCTGCGAGTGTTTTAGGGTCTACAGGGGAAGCATTGTCCTCGTTTACTTTGCAATAGTGTTGGAAGCAGATGCGTTGCAGGGGATGCCTATAGTTGCTCTTTGGGAACCACGCTTCGTCGATGAGCTTGTCCAACCCCCAGTTAAGCGTGGGACCGTTTGAACCATCAAAGCGCCGGAGCGTCTTTTGCAATAGCCAGATCAGGTTTAATGCCCGAGGTGCTACTGCTCGTGCATACCAGGCACGCGTCTCCATACGGCCAAAGTAAGTCGTGTTTACTCTGACGCCGTTAACGTGATCCTCTAGAACGATGTCCCATAAGCAGCGAAGCGCCCTGGCAATGTCCTCTGAATACGGTAGAGACTGTGTTTGGTGACTGATGAAGGTGGACAAGTCGTCGCGACTTGGGACCCGACCTTCAACCTCTGTGGCCCAATCTCTTAGTTGATCACAGACGTCCCTAACTTCTTTCGCGGTGCGCCTTTTCGTCGATTCTTTGTGAAACGCGTCGCCCCACGAAGGCAAGTCCATTGCCGATACTAGGAAATGGAAGACTTCTCCGCATGTTGGGAAGTGGCTCGGAATCGGTTCTGGCGGTCTTGTTTTCATTGCACGTCAAGATTTGCTAGTTCCAGGGAGTTCAACAGACCTCTTTCTTGATGTTAAGACCGCTTACGAAATCATACTCTCCGTGCCGTTGTCGAAATCGTTCCACCGAGAAGTTGATCTCGGCCCATGCCGCTTCGATCCCCACGCTCACAATCGGTTGGCTGTATTGGTGCGTTCGTTTCGAGTTGTCAAAAAAACATCCATTTGGTGCAACCATTGCATAGCTGCCATATATCTCGTCTTGCGTTTCAGGCACGAGAACAATGCCCGATTCTTCGAGTGAAGAATGCCGCGCCGAGAACATTTTGAATTCTTCCTCGCTGACACCCCATCGATCAAAGTCCTCGCCGTTTTCCTCCTCGATCCTTGTGGCTTGGAGTATTTTCCACCTCAGTGGCTGGGCCTTACGCATGAAACAAGTGAAATCCTCGTGCGCGTTCAATCGGTTTACAACCGTGTTGACCTTTACCCGGATACCCAAGGTTTTTGCCAACTGGATCTTTGACAGGTATTCAGCTTCAGAAAGGGGACCGTTGTAACCACTTCGCCCGATGCGACGATTTGTTTCGAGATCGAGAGAATCAATGCTGATGGTAAGCCAATCAAGCACGGGTGCTAGACCATAGATTCTTTCTTCAGTTAGAAGTGACCCATTCGTTACAAGCGAAGTCACAAGACCATGCGAATGGGCGAACTGAACATCCTCGACCAACGAACTGGATAAAAGCGGCTCACCTCCGGCAAAAGTCACTTTTCGGGGCTGCGATCCGGTCAACTGCGGCGTTTGCGCTATCTGCCGAATGATCTGATGCAATTCCAACTTGGGGATAGTCTTGCGTTTGGCGGAGATGAAACCGGAATGGCAGAAGCCGCACCTGTAGTTGCACGGGACGAGCGTATGGAGGTTTACGGTGACTGGGAGCGGTTTAGATACAGGATGTGTCATGGATGATCCTGTAACCCAACAGCGGCAGCGGAGGCAAAAAGGGGAGATTCGGAAAAATTCCGTTCTTCTCTTGGGTCTAGAACTAGAGAACTCTAGGAATTGAGGATCTATGACGCTACGTGAAGGATATTTACCAGGAGGGGTCGTTTACATACAGCCCACATACACTTTTGGAGGAATTATGCGAAGACTAAACCTGCTTAACCGTTTATACGCAGGGGGTTAGGAAAAAATGGCGACCCTACCGGGAATCGAACCCGGGCTACCTCCGTGAAAGGGAGGTGTCCTAACCGCTAGACCATAGGGTCGCGCAAGAGGGCTGAAATATATGGATGAGTTTCAGCTTGTCACGAGAAAATAGAAAAAAAGTTGTCGCACTTTATCCGCAATCCGGCAGTTGGAATTCAATAAAAGAAGGGAAACCACAGATGGGCACAGATGAACACAGATTTTTCAGCAAAAAAGAATTCATCCGCCGGGTGATCTCAGGCCTTTTCGGAACTCCCTTTTTACTGTGTCCATCCGGTTTTAACTGCTTTTAGCTTTATCGCGACGATACTTGCCTGGGGCCGGTTGCCGGTGTTTCAATTTGCACCACCCGGAATGTCATCATGCTGGCCTGGTCACCTGAGGACGGACGACGCATCACGACGGTGGCTGGACCTGCAACAACCACTTGGTTTGGAAAGAATTCAGTCACACCTCCCGTTCCAAGTGTTATCGTCTGTTCCCCCACGGTGATATCTATGGCAGTCGAACGGTCCATGATAAGAGACAGCACCTCCATCACCTGGTTTTGACCGAGAAGCAGCGTCTGGTTGGTGGTCACGTTTCTGGGCTGAATCCAGGTGGTCACCGTTTGTGCGGAAAGACTGAAAGTTGTTGCAAGGATGAATGCGGTAAAGAGGGCAGTCAGGGTGAGTCGTTTCATAATTTTGCTTTTCCAGAAAGTTAATCCTGTAAAAGGAAAGAAAACAGGCCCGAGAAAAGACGAAAAGAGCGTCGGATTACCGCCTGATGCCTTTGTTTGGCATAAAACGCGCTATCAAGCAGCGAAGATGGAAAGAGGCCTATTACCTAAGAAGTTTGAAATCCAATTTCGTCTGACCGCCGAAGATCAGTACACTGGTGTCTTGTTGGTGGAGGGCATGCAAATGGGAGTCGGCACACCAAAAACGCTTGAAGAGATTACCGCCTTCCTGATGCCCTCAGTGGACATCCGCCTTCCCAAGCTGGATCAGGTTCGCACCTGAGTTTTGGCGAAATCCAGGCACGCATCGCAAAAGCGAAGTGCCACGTTATGATTGGATAACTGTGATTTTCTGCGGAATTCCGAAGCGATCGAGGTGTCTTCGAATCCCATGGCGATCTGCAAATTGGCTGTGTATTTCCCTGGCCCGGCAAACATCAGTCCTTTGCGAGTATCCAGAAGGACAATTTTCATTCTTTATTGTGGTGTTTCAGTGCTTTCGGCGCAAGTGGTGGCTGGCCTGTTTAGGGTTTGGGGGAAAGTTGGAGGTTGTTTGACGAAAAAGGTTTTAGAAGGAAATTTCTTGTCTGTCTTTGGCGTGTGCATAATATTTCGCGCCTTGATTTAGGCCAGCCAGCGTAGCTCAGTTGGTTAGAGCGTGGGACTCATAAGCCCGAGGTCACTGGTTCGATTCCAGTCGCTGGCACCATTTAAATCAAAGGGAAAATCAAATAGTCGCCCCGGGTAATATCAAACATTTCGCCCCCTTCCTTTTGGGCTCCTTTTGCAGAGTAAACGTGAGTTTTGGTTGTATGAACTTCTTCCCTCCTGTTCAGTTTGGGAAATGACGGCTTTCCTGGCGATCAAATCAAACAGACATAAGTATGTGGCCAAATGTTCTGACGGCACGTGGTGTGTATTCAGCATCCGCGGCGGAGATGTGGAACTCGGACAAACACTTGAGGCAAAAGACTTCAATGGCAGTTTTGGGTCAGACCGAGCCAACGTCTTGAACATGAGCACAAATCAGCCGGTGCATATCTACCTTGAGGATTGGCAAAACAGCGTCAACAACTCTATGGCATTTCTCGCCAAGCTTGGACGCCCCACAACCCTCACAATGATCGAGTCGGATGGACGCACAACCACTCAGAGAATTTAGTCGGACCAACAATGGAATTGTACGGTCTTTTTCTTGCCTCAAGAACGTTGAAATACCTCACCCCGCATTTCTCACCGGGAATTCACCACAGAGGCACAGAGTTGGACTGAGGCAATGACGAATGGCGAAGCGGGAATGGCGAATAACGAAGCCCGAATGAAGAGAGCAGCATTCATCATTCAAACATTCGGGAACCGGGCGGCTTTTTGTTTCATAATGATTTGTCTCCAACTTGCTTGATGTTCACTCCTTAAACCACCGCTGATTCCATCAGCTCGACGGAAAGAGCGTCCGCGTCGAGGCGGGTGTGAACGCCTAGCGGCAAGGTCAGTTTGCGGGCGATGTGGCCATATTGGAAGCGTTCGAGGGTGGGCACCCTGGCATCTTGCAGCGTTTCATCGAAGACTTGCGGCATGGTAAGATGGGGCTTCTTGGGATCGGACGGTTTGCAATCGGTGAAATGGCCCAGGAGCAATCCATTGATTTGCGAGAGAATTCCGGCATTGCGCAAATGAATGAGCATGCGATCGGCGCGATACGGTTCTTCGCTGATTTCTTCGAGCGCAAGAATGGCGTTTTTATAGGATGGGCTGAACGGTGTGCCGAGGTTGGAAATGATCAACGACAGGTTGCCGCCGAGCAGAGGGCCTTCGGCGCGTCCGGAAATTCGTTTTTTTGACGGTTCCTTCGCCGGTTGGGGAAGTTTGCCAGGTTTCTTTGTCGAAGTGACGAGTCGCCAGAAATGTTCTTCGGTGTAGGGATCGGGTTTCTTCCAGAATTCAACTCCCGACATCGGACCGGAAAAGGTAACCAGACCGGTTTTGCGAAAGATGGCGAGTTGCAGTCCGGTGATGTCGCTGTAGCCGACAATGATCTTGGGCTGTTGGCGAATCGCTTTGTAATCCACGAACGGCAGCAGGCGGGGAGTGCCGTATCCGCCGCGCACAGCGAAGATCGCCTTGACCTGCGGATCACGCAACATGGTGTTGAGATCGTTGAGACGTTGTTCGTCAGTACCTGCCAGGTGTCCGTGTTGTGCGTGGACATGAGTTCCCAGTTTCACGCGATACCCGAGTTGCTCAAAGTAGCGAACGCCTTTCTCGATTTTTTCCGAGGCAGACGGCGCGCTGGCGGGTGCAATGATGGCGATGACATCGCCGCGGCGGAGTTTGGGTGCTTTAAGCAACTTCATGGCTGCAAGCAAACGAAGTGGAGAAAATGAAACAAGCCAATTCTGCACGATTCAAGAAATCTCAGATTCATATGTGCGGCAAAAGCTTGCGGCATTTTTGTATTTGTCTCGGCAAACGCTATGGTTACGTTCACGGTTGTTGGTCGCAGACACCATGAACTCCCCCCAAATCAGCGTTCTCATGCCCACCTACAACTATGGGCGATTTTTACCAGAAGCAATCGAATCGGTTCTCAATCAAACCTTTGGGGATTTTGAACTACTGATCCTGAACGATTGCTCCAACGATAATAGCGCTGAAGTGATTGCTCATTACGCTGCCAAAGACCGGCGCATTCGTGCCCATCTCAATTCCACTAACCTGGGCATGGTCCAGAATTGCAATCTCGGCCTGCAACTGGCCCAGGGTGAATACCTGAAGTTTTTGTTCAGCGACGACACTTTGGCAGCCCGGACCACCTTGGAGAAATTCGCAAGAATGCTGGACGAGAACCCTTCAGCAACGCTTGTCTCATGTGCACGCAAGGTTGTGGACCAGGACTCAAAGCCCACCACCATTTGGGCACAACTTGGAAAACCGGGGATCAAGAAAGGCGACGACATTATACTTTTGTGTCTTGGCGAGATGCACAATCTCATTGGGGAACCTTCAGCAGTGATGTTCAGGAAACGGGATGCGGGCCGGGGTTTTAGTAGTCGTTATCGACAAATAATGGACCAGGAGTTCTGGATGCATCTCCTGGAAAAAGGAGATTTGGTTTATACCTCAGAACCTCTCAGCACGTTTCGAAGCCATGCAGCGCAGGAAACAGAGATGAATCGTTCCACCAAGCTCGGGGAGAAGGAGCATCTGATGCTGCTGGAGGAATATTTACAAAAACCTTTGCTACGTAGCGCCAAGGCTCGTAGTGCGATTTTCAATAATCTTTATCGCAGCCGAATCAAGCGCAATGCTCCACCCGGACTCGAAACCGCAATGTTGGAAGCTCTTGGGAAACAGTGGTATCCAGTCTATTGGTTGCGCCACAAAATCATTCGACCGTTCAACAATCTCAAACAGTCGCTTCAAAAGCGATCCAGCAAGCGTCTTGGTTCTTGAATTCCCTCCCCACCCCGTGTCCATTCGTGGGTTAAATTTCCCGGTTCCTATCCCTAAACCACTGCAACCAGCCAATTGCATGCCGACAGTATTTCTTGCACCCCGACTCGCCCGCTGGCCGGAGTCGTGGGAAAATATATTTCTCGGAATTTTCACCCGTGAACCAACCGGGGACATTGTGCCGGGCAACCAAGAGGCGATGTTGTTCTCGTTTCCAGGTTGCTGTCTGCACTGCAATGATTGAATCCCACGCTGCCTTCGTGCGTCCTATTGTTTCGAGCGTTCCCGGGGCCAAACTCGTCTCCGAAAGAATAGTTTGCTGTAATGTTGGCTTGCCTCATCGCTCGAAACGCGAGATGAGAAGCGGGCATGATTGAGCAGAAAAAATTTCGTATCGGTATCCTCGGTTCCGGCAAAGGTTCGAATATGGTGGCGATTGCCGAGGCCTGTGCCAACGGGACGATCCCCGCGGAAATCGCCGTTGTCATCAGTGATGTGGAATCCGCCGGCATCCTGGAACGCGCACGAGAACGCGGATTGAAAGGTCAATTCATTGCTCCCGGAAAATTTCGCACCAAGCTCGATGAATCTGCTGAAAATGAATTCATCAACACATTAAAAACCGAACAGGTGGATCTCGTGGTGCTCGCCGGTTTCATGCGGATATTGAAAGGTGATTTTCTGCGCGTCTTCGAACATCGCGTGGTGAATATTCATCCGTCGCTCCTGCCGGCGTTTCCTGGGTTGGAAGCGTGGAAACAAGCGTTGGATTACGGTGTGAAAGTGACTGGATGCACGGTTCATTTCGTGGACCAGGGGGTGGATACCGGGCCGATCATCGCGCAGCAAACTGTTCCCGTTTCTTTTGAAGACACGGACGAGACGTTGCACGCGAGAGTACAGGAAGCCGAAAGGGAGCTTTATCCCGAATGCGTGGCGGCACTGGCGAGAGGGGAAGTGGTGGTGCGCGGACGGCAGACAGCCTGGAAGAAGTAAGAAAAAGGTTGGCATTGTTTCCATGACAGTGGCAAATCAGACGGGACCGCGATTCGTGCTATGAATACTGAACAAAAAAAAGTGCTGAGACTTGGGCTTCCAAAAGGGAGTTTGCAAGATGCGACTATCGAAAAAATGGGCAAGGCTGGATTTAATATTCAAGTCAGCAGCCGCTCCTACGTTCCTTATGTGGATGACGAAGAATTGGAAATTCGGCTGATCCGCGCGCAGGAGATCAGCCGCTACGTGGAGCACGGCTACCTGGACTGCGGAATTACCGGTCATGATTGGGTGCGGGAAAATAGTTCCGACGTTCATGAAGTTGGGGAATTCCTGTTCAGCAAAGCGACCCGGCAGGCGGCGCGTTGGGTGTTGGCTGTCCCGGAAGCTTCGTCGATTAAAAGCGTCAAAGATTTGCAGGGTAAACGCATCGCCACCGAGGTCGTCAACCTGACAAACAAATGGCTCGCCAGTCACGGAGTGCAAGCGGAGGTGGAGTTTTCCTGGGGCGCAACTGAATTCAAAGCACACGAACTGGTCGATGCGATTGTTGAAATCACCGAGACGGGTTCTTCACTGCGCGCGAACAAGTTGCGGATCGTGGAGACGCTACTGACTTCTACTCCCCGGTTGATTGTAAATCACACCGCCTGGAAAGATCCATGGAAGCAGCAGAAGATCCAGACGCTCGCTTTGCTGTTGCGCGGCGCGCTGGAAGCAGAGGCCAAAGTGGGCCTGAAAATGAATATCGAGGAGAAAAATTTGCAAAAACTGCTCGATACTTTGCCCGCGCTTCGTAATCCTACAATTTCAACGCTCAGCCAGAAAGGTTGGGTGGCAGTGGAAACAATCATTGACGAACACGTAGTTCGCGAGTTTATTCCACAGCTCAAAGCGGCGGGTGCCGAAGGAATAATTGAATATCCGTTAAACAAAGTAGTATACTGAACGCAACCTAAAGATATGGGTTCTCTTAAAAAACGCCGAAAAGCCAAGATCAACAAACATAAGCGACGCAAAAAGCTTCGCGCGAATCGCCATAAGAAGCGCACTTGGCAGAAATAGTCTGCCGGCTCTGGCGGTTCACCGCTCAGTTTACGACAGCGCAGCTTGCCCAAGGCGAGTTGCGCTGTTTGTTCGTTGTATTCACCGATGAAACCGTTGTGTCAGTTCGTCCTCGTTCTCTTCGTTGCGGGTGGGATATCTGCATGCCGACAACCTTCTCTCCAGAAAAACAGCCCTTCGGTTGAAAAGAAATCGACCGTCTCTCGTGGTATCGAAAAGAGGGCGGCCGAATTGGAAGGGGAACATCGCGCTCGCGTGGAAGCGTTGGCGCGCTACGCCACGGGGGTCAGCTACGAAGCCAACGAAGAACCGGAGTTGGCGCTGGAAGAATTTTATAAGTCGGCATTGGCAGACGCTTCCGATGAGGCTTTCGTCCTCGATACCTCCAGGCGTTTGCTGCAAGGTAAACAGGGGGAGAAAGCAATCGAACTGCTTCAATTGGCCAGCAAGAGACCTGAAACAACTGGCCTGGTTTTTGCCCTCCTCGGGCGAGCTTACATTCTTTCGGGCAAAACCAACGAAGCTATTGCTGCCAATTCGGCTGCCATCAAAGTTTCGCCCACTTCCATTGCGGGCTACCAGAATCTCGCCGAGATACAATTTCGGGCAGGCAAACCGGAGGCTGCCATCAAGGTTCTGGAAGAGGCAGCCAAACAGCAGAAACTGGATGCTGCATTTCTCATCAATCTTTCGGAAATCTACAGCAAACAACTCCAATTGCAGCCCCAGCAGTTCGACACATTAAAGCCACGCGCCGTAGAACTTTTGGATCGGGCGATGAAGTTGGCTCCGCATAATACCGGGACTCAACAAAGATTGGCGGATGGGTTCGCCATCCTGGGGGAACGCGACAGGGCGGCCGCGCTCTATGAGGAATTGATCGCGAAGTATTTAGAGTTCCCGGTCTTGCGTGATCCGATCCGCGAAAAGCTGGCCAACAACTATCTTTTGAGCGGAGATAAAAAGCGCGCCGCGGAACAACTGGAACTGATCGTTCTGGAAAATCCGACGCGCTATCCTCAATCCTACTATGTGCTTGGCACGATCGCGTTCGAAGAAAAGGATTTTGCGCGCGCGGCGGAGCATTTTAACAGGACGATCTTGATCATTCCTGATCTGGAGCAGCCTTATTATGACCTGGCAGCCGCGCAATTGAATAGGGGTCATTCCAATGAGGCATTGAACACGTTGGAAAAAGCTTCCGCACGATTCGCCCCGAACTTTGTTGGCGAAATGTATATGGCACTTGCGTCTCAGCAGTTGAAGGATTACTCCAAGGCAATTCGCCACCTCGGCACCGCTGAAATTATTGCGAAAGCAACCGATCCTAAACGCCTGGATCACAGTTTTTATTATCAGCTCGGCATGTGCCATGAACGGAGCCGGGATTATGAGTCCGCGGAGAAAGCGTTTTTGAAGGCGCTGGAACTCAAACCGGACGATGCTGATGTGCTGAATTACATTGGTTACATGTGGGCAGAGCAGGAGATGAAACTCGATCAAGCTCGGGATTTCATAGAAAAGGCGCTGAAAATTGAGCCGGATAATGCCGCGTTCCTGGATAGCATGGGCTGGGCGTTGTTCAAATTAAACAAATTCGAACAGGCTCTTAGCTACCTGCTGCGGGCGGCTGAACTGTCCAAAGAACCGGATCCGACGATCTACGATCATATCGGCGATGTATATTTTTCGTTGAAACAACTGGAAAGAGCGCGCGAAGCATGGGAAAAATCAATTGCTATCGAGCCGAACGATGAAATCCGGAAGAAAATCGGCTCGTCGCTCTGATGTTCCAGTTTAAAAAGCATTACACGATCGAAGAAGCTCGCGCCCTTTTGCCGCAGGTTCGTAAATGGCTTGAGCTTCTAAACCATTGCCGTCAACGCATCGAACAGCTTGAGAAGCGATTCGAAGGTTTGCTGGCGGAAGGATACGACGCCGGCGGTGATTCAGTGAACCAATACATCAGAACACTTTCTGAATTGCGCGCTGTTCTTGTCGAGTTTCACACCCGCGAAATCCAGGTCAAAGATGTGGAGCGTGGTTTGATCGATTTTCCTTCCTTACGCCAGGGGCGTGAAGTTTTTCTCTGCTGGGAAAGCGACGACGACGATATTGAACACTGGCACGAACTCGACAGCGGTTTCGCTGGTCGCGAGCCAATTTGATTTATTTAAGCGCGCTGCTGTAAACCTCGTAAACATCCAGTTCGCCCCCGATAAAGTAATCATTCCGTGGCAGACGAAAGCTGCGCTTTGCCTTGTCGAAAGTTAGAACAGTCGGAGCGTCTGGTGTGTTGGGATCATAAACAGAAAATGAGATGGTCCGGTCATTTTCCTCTGCATCAAACAACAGCAGCGCATGATTCACCGCGAGGCTTGGGAATCGCACGATATGAACAACGGGCGCGTGGTTGTTCCGGAGTTTTGCAATGAGTCGCGCGGCTTCCTTCTCCTGGTTGCGTTTTGAAAACGGGAAAGTCATGCGCCAATGCCCGCGTTGCAGGTAACTTTGCCACGCGCCACCGCATTCCTCTTTTAATAATTGTTCATGTGCGCCACTGAACTCACGCAGGTTCGCGTAACCTGGAATGATAATCTTTTCCTCCTCCGGCAATGTTTTGCGTGGATTGGTATTCACAACCCGGCGGATTAGTGTGCGGTAAGTCGTTTCGTCTGCTATCGGCAGAGACTCGTCGAAACGCGCATGTTGGAAAAACTGCTTGGCACTGCGCGCTACCACGAAGCAATGCAATGTATAATCCGGCCTGGCAGTTTTTTTCCAACTTCCCCACTTTCCATCTTCCTTGAAGCCATAGTGTCGTTCCAATTCATTCGCGTAAGCGAAGGTGTCCTGAGGAAATGAAAACGGCTGCTCGTTTACAACCTGCTGGGTGGCGCATCCCCCCAGTGCCAAAATCAACGCAATCGCCGGAAGAATGCTTCGAGTAACCCTGCGATGCAGAGCTTGAAAACTGAACACTGAAAACTGAACACTAAACTTCACCATTGCGAATCAACCTACCGTTGCGCTACCTAACTGACAAATGTTATACGAACGCTGGCGCCAAATCGCCGAGGAATTCCGGAACGAGATCGCCTTGAGCGATGCTGCGTCCGGCCAGCGTTGGACATTTGAAGAACTTGCTGCAAGAACAGAGCAGGGGATCGTGTCGATCGAACCGCTCGTTTTTCCGAAAGGCAATTCGCCTGAATTTATCTTCAATGTTCTCCGTGCCTGGCGCTCAGGGAAAACGATTTGTCCATTGGACACCGGGCAAGCTGCTCCCGTTTTTTCCGAACTGCTGCCGAGCGGTTGTGTTCATTTGAAGCTGACTTCCGGCAGCACTGGAACTTCACGCGCCGTTGCCTTCAAACCGGAACAACTAGTCGCCGACGCCGCGAATATCGTGCAAACGATGAGGCTTCGCCGCGACTCGCCGAATATCGGAGTCATTTCACTGGCGCATTCCTATGGATTTTCAAATCTTGTTTTGCCCCTTCTCTTGCATGGCATTCCGTTGATCCTTGTGCCCGCCCCGCTGCCGGAAATCGTGCGTCGCGCCATCGGTGATCTGGGTAATGTCACGCTCGCTGCAGTGCCGGCGCTGTGGCGCGTCTGGCATGATGCCGACGCAGTTGCATCGAAAGTGCTACTGGCGATCTCGGCGGGCGCTCCGCTGCCGTTGGTTTTGGAATCGGCAGTCTTCGAACGGTTCGGTTTGAAGATTCACAATTTCTACGGTTCGAGCGAATGCGGCGGCATTGCCTACGACCGCAGCGAACTGCCTCGAACCGATAACGCCCTGGTTGGTGAACCAATGGAAGATGTGAATCTGTCGGTGGGAGAGGACGGTTGCCTCGAAGTCAGAAGTCGTGCTGTGGGTGAAACCTATTGGCCCGAGGGAAATGAGAAGTTAAAGAACGGTGTTTTCCGCACCAGCGATCTTGCGGAAATCTCAAATGGGAACATCTACTTGCGCGGACGCATCACAGATCAGATTAATGTCGCTGGCAGGAAAATTTCACCGGAAACGATTGAACGCGCCTTGTTGAAGCATCCGGATGTCGAGGAGTGCCTTGTGTTTGGAGTTCCCAGCGCGGAAGCCGAACGAAGCGAAACGATCGTCGGCTGCGTTGCCGCACGGACAGAGATTCGAGCCGATGCATTGAAACAATTTCTCCTGACGGAACTTCCCGCCTGGCAGATTCCGCGCGGTTGGTGGTTTGTGGACGCGCTCCAAACGAACGCACGAGGCAAACTATCCAGGGCTGAATGGCGGAAACGTTACCTCGCGCGGAGTTAGGTGCAATGGTTGGTTGCGGTCTCACCCGCTTTTAATTACGAACTACAAGTCGCCCTGACCTTTGGGAGTCAACGACGATAAGCTATCTCGAAGAGTGGCTGGAATATCCTCCTGCCCCATATAGGCGTGAACCGTGCCGTTGTTCCAACTATGAAAGAAATAAAGTTTGTCGATTTTGATCCACCTGGCAGAGCCGTCCATGAACAAGTTATTTCCGCCTTCAGGAGCATTAGCGGAACCCCTCTTGTGGGAAGGCATTCCTTCGTAAGCTGTCGCGCGTCCGCCGCCCCATGACCCCGCGACTTTCATTGTAGTGTCCGCAGCCAGGACCATGCCCGGGCGTGCGCTCGCGGTCCTGACCGGGCTTTGTCCTGGAAATTTATCGATCGGATTACTCCAATTGGTGACCCCTCCGAAGTATTGGTAGCCGATAACCCATTGCGTAAAGGCTTCTTCATATTGCGGAAACCCGGGACGATTGGAGCAGGTCCAAATGGAGGGCGCATTACTTTGCACAATGAGGCCAAGCTGATTGGCTGCTTTTTGTTCGGGTGGATCCAAACAAATTTGAATGCTATTCTGCCGAGCGGGCAGCAGGTTTCCCTGGTTGTCATCGGCATACATAATCATGCCGATGCCAATTTGTTTCAGGTTACTGAGGCACTTGATTCTTTTGCCGCGCTCCTTCGCTCCGGCAAGCGCAGGGAGCAGCATCCCCGCTAGAATTGCGATGATAGCGATTACAACAAGCAGCTCGATCAACGTAAATGCGCGTGTTTTGAATTTGCGCGTTCTTTTCAGAGTTATGATGGAAATCTCCTCCTCGGATCGGTTAATGCAATTCATACATTTTTCTCTGACAGGGGCGACATCGACGATGTTCCCAGATCGCACCGTCAGGATTCAAGCTCCTTATAATTTCCTGCTGTTTACGTTCGTTTTACGCGTAACCTTGCCGCGCTAACGGAAAGTCGGCAGGTGAACATACTTGGTTCGTGCGTTCGCCCGTTGAGATGTTATCAAATGGCCAGCATGAATACGCGACGTTGCGGCAAATGGCTTTTATATTGCCTGTCTGTTTTCTGCGGTATTCTCCTCGCTCATTCTGCGGAAACGGAGAAACCCCGCGTCGGTGTTTACTATTTTCCGGGTTGGTATCGCACCGGCGGCGAAACATTCAAGCCGCCCTATGACAAGGCCAGCGACTGGAGTGAATGGCGCGGCGCGATCGCCAAGGCGCCTTCGCCCCGTCCACTCGCCGGTTTCTACGATGATTCCGATCCGCGGCTTTGGAATTATTACATTCCGTGGATGCGCGGGCACGGCATCGATTTCATTACCTTCGACTGGTACTACAACGCTGGTCAGGACTACCTCTACGAATCGCTCGATCGCGGCTTTCTTGGCGCAGCGGGTAACGAGCAGATGGAATTTTGCCTTACCTGGTGCAATCACGGCGGCTATTGGTGGTCCAAACCGATTGACCAATCAAAGCCAGCGCTTACCGAAATGACCGAACGGGTGGCAAGCCGTTATCTGCATCGAAGCAATTACCTTAAACACGAAGGCAAACCGGTGTTCATGATCTACGAGGTGGATCTATTGCTGGACCAGAACGGCGGCGTGGAGAAAACGCGTGAAGCGTTGGATGCGATGCGCCGGGTAGCACGAAAACATGGGCATCCGGACTTATACCTGGTCGCAGTTTATTCTTATTACAGCCCGGACATCATTGGGCAACTGCGAGAAATCGGCTTCGACGCCTTTTGCGGTTACAATTACGTGGGCTTGAAAAGCGCCCGCGTAAACTGGGATTCAAAAAGTTATCCTTACCGGGATGTTGCGGATCGATTGATTGATTATATTTATCCGCATTTGAAGAAAACCGGCGCCGAGAAACAGATCCCTTATTGGCCAACGGTTTTTGCCGGTTGGGACAACAGCCCGCGGGTTGGCGCTGAAGCCACTATCCTGACCGACAATACGCCATCCGAATTCGGCAGGTTATTTCAGCACGCCTTGAAAAATGTAAACCCTGCATCGCCTTTCGTGATTGTCGAAGCGTGGAACGAATGGGGGGAGAACTCTTTTATCGAGCCGTCAAAACAACATGGGTTCGGCTACCTGCGGGAAATGGCTTCGGCTCTGGGCAAAAAGAGACCTTTCGATGAATCACTGCCGACGACGGAAGAAATCGCTTCATGGAGTATTCTGTCGCCAGCAGAGTTGAAGATTGCCGAGGCAAACGAAAATAAGCCAAAGCTGATTGAAGAACCGAAGTGGTTTCAGTTCGGCAAAAGCGAGAAAGCGCCCGCGCCAGAAATGCCGGTCACAATTTCATTTGGCACGAATGGCATCGATTTCAAAAACGTGTATGTAAAGAACCTGGAAGTGATCGAGCGCGATGCGAACGGGGTCACTTTCAAGACGAAAGGGGGCGAATGTGGCATTGAGATTTCAATTGAAAAAATTCCGACCCAATCCGTTCGGAGCATTCGCATCGAGGCCGAATTGTTGAATCAGGAGCAATCTACAGTTCCGATTCCCTGTGAATTCTATTGGGCCACCAGTTACATGCCGAATTTCAGTCCGTTCGCTTCCGTCTTCACGCTGCTGCGGCCAGGACAGCCGATTATTATCCCGACGCATGAACTTCCCGGCTGGAAAGACACCGGAACACCGCTTACCCGCTTACGCCTGGATCTGGGCCGGAAGAAAGGTCTGCTAATGTGAATCGAACGCATTGTGTTGGAGTAACAAAGGCTAAGTCCTGCCCCTGCGTTGACGAACAAACGACCTTAATCGTTTGGAAGTTTCTTCGCGGGAATAGGTTTCCTTGAACAGCCATTGCAATCCCTGTTCCAGTTCTTCAACCGTCATCTTCTTTGGTTGATAGTTCACGTCGAACAGGGTGCATCTATCCCAGAATCTTTCCCGGAGCAAACGTCGTTCGCTTTTTAGCCGATGATAAAGTGGTGTTTCGGGGAAGGGGGTCTGGACGGTGAATTGAACCTCGGCCAATCCGGAGTTGCGGACAAACTCCAGCACTTCTGGAAAAACATCCGGCGTATGGTTGTCAAGACCGAGAATGAAACACCCATTCACGCTCACACCACGACTTTGCAGGGTGTCAATGACCCGGCGAAAACGTGGTGCTTGATTGCGTTTCCATTCTACCGGATCCATGCCGGACAAATCATCAGAGCGCGGACTTTCAAATCCGATGAGCAGTTGTTTGCAACCGGACGCGGCCAGGAGATCGCATAGTTCCAGGTCGTCGGCAACTGAGGTATCGGTTTCGGTGAAATAACGAATCTCTTCCGGGATCAACGCTCGCAGAAAATCCTTGGACCACGCTTTGTTTAAGAAGGTGTTGTCATCGGCGAATTCGAAGAAGGGGGCGCGAAACCATTTGCGGGCCTCGCGGATTTCATGGATCACCCGTTGCACCGGTTTTTGATTGAACCGTTTGGTAATGGTCAGGCTCGCCGCGCAAAATTCACACGCACGCGGACACCCTCGCGACGTTTGCACCGTCACCCGGTTGTAAGGACGACCGGAAAGCAAATCGAAGCGCGGCAAAACATAGTTCTCAGGCTCGAATACCCGGTCATTTGCGCCGATGTAAATTTCGCGAACCTGGTTCCTTTCAGCATCGCGAAGCAATTCCGGCCACGCGCCCTCGGCTCCATTAGTCACAACCGCATCAGCATGTTCTAAAGCTTCCTGAGGCAGACGCGACACATGCAAGCCTCCCATAACAATCGTGGTGCCCCGCGCTCGATACGCATCAGCCACCGCGTAAGCTTCATCGATTTGCGCGGTCATGGATGAGATTCCGACAAGATCAAATTCAGGCAGAACGGTGTTCGCGCGTAGTTCGTCTATTTCGATGTAGGTAACCTGATGTTCGGGCGGAGTCAGGCCAGCCACCGTTAAAAGCCCGAGACTCGGCAGGGAGGCAATAACTTTTCCACGCCGAACGAATCCCGGCAATGTGACCCCAAGCGCAGCGAGTTCAGCCGACTTCACCCGCACCCCGCTCATGGCGATGAGGCCGATGTTCATTCGGGTGGGGTGTTGGTGGTGATTGTTTCCGGAATGGAGTTTGTTTGATTGGCATCATCCGAGACCGCGTTATCAATGGTGAATATCGATAATTGTGGACCGTGTTCTGATAGCCACGATGCTCCCTCGGGAATTTGATTCAAACTCGAGACAATTTCCTGGTACGATATTTTGTGTTTCCAATAAACTTTGTGGTTAATCAAGATTGCCAAGTAGGAGAGGTATAATTCCCGCACCCATTTAGGTTCTGATCCGTCCATGGCCTCAAGCATTTTGGGAAGCTTTTCGAAAATTTCGACTTCGTATGGTTTGGGAGGAAAAGTTCTGGCCGGTGCGAAATCGTGCGGCTGATGCAGTGACAGAAACTGCAGCGCCTCCTTGTACTTCTCCTCCGCGACGAGTTGATCCAAATGAGCGTTCCTTTTTACTTGTTGTTGCGGATAGATGGACACGCTGATCCAGAAAAGTGAGGCTAACCCTACGAAGATCCATGGTAATCGCGATTTGTACCTTTCAGGAAATGCTTGGAGCGGGCTCTGATTTTGTAGAATGGGAAGCAGAATTAAGCACGCCAGGCCAATCCAAAAAGCAATGCCAGCACTCCTGTATAAAGCTGTCAGGAGAAGCGTTTCCTCCGGCGAATTACGCATGCCTCCCATGCCAGACATTACAGATTTAGCAAAAGCACCACCGAAGATATAAAGGCCAAATACCTCCACACACGCGGGTAGGAGCACCCACAACAGCGCTCGCCCAAACGGGGTAATCTGGATGACTGAGATGACCCTTGCCAACAAAAGCACGCGCCAGAGGGCAACGGTTGCCAATAATGCCAGATTCGCCTGAGCCGCTTCATAGCTTCCAAGGAATCGCTCGACTGGAATCGCGTAGAGCCACGCAATCGGAGCCGTCATCCAGAAGAGCCCAAGAAACGACAGATACTGTGAGCCGATGTTCGGTCTCGGTTGAGGTAAATGGTGCCGGATGAAAATCAGATAGATCAGGCAGAAAATAAAAGTCGCCGACCCAATCGAAAAGAGCAGGGGACCAAACACCCACAACAACGGTTTCTCCAGGATAAACGTCTGATCGTAATTGCGAGCAATTGCAGTCAGAAGGACAAGGATCATTCCGACGGCTAGGACGGATTTGCTTTCCGCGATTTTCCGAATCGCTTCGGCATTGCCGAATAGAAAGCGGAGGATGGTACTGATCGTCACAAGAAGAGTTCTATGTTGTTTTGCTCCCCGATTCAACTCCGCAGGAAGTGGGGACAGCAGAGCCCGTTAGAACAATATAGCGATTGCCAAAAGTAATTTTCGGATACGCTCGCCCTCGTCAAAAAAGTCTCTCGAGCCGCGAAAGGGTTGTCGACCCGCTGTTGTCTTCTGGTCCTAAGCACCAAAGGTGCGGGCATTCCTCAGCCCAGCCCACGCGGGCTGGGTAAACCCCGCAGATTAACAAGCGGTCTGAAGGACTGCGATAATCACCGGCACATGCCACAATCAATTATCG
>JACDHS010000236.1 GCA_013820875.1 Verrucomicrobiota bacterium
GGTACAACCCAGCATGCTGAGGCGGAGGTGGAGCGGAAGCTCCTAGCCAAAAAAGGTGGGGCAAACCTGCCGGTTTGCCCTGAATTTGTCTTCTCTGCCAGGGTTTGCTTTGCGGTGATTGGAAGAACTGCTTCGCTAAGAAACAATCGTCTTATCAGCGTCGTGTCATCATATCGAATCTGAATCTAAGATCGGCGGCAAAGGCAGAAGTCAGGGCAAACAGTCAGAACTCGAGAGTCACGGCCCGAACTTCGGGCTGGCAGGTTTGCCCCACCTTTTTTTGGCTAGGAGCTCCCGCTCCACCTCCCTCACTGCGCGTTTGTTTTGCCTTAACTAAACGGCAGTGGGGTGAAGCGTCGAGCGAGCCCCGGGGAAACGGTGTTCAATTTTCGAGCCCTGCAAGGGCGGCACAAAATTCAATGTGGAGGAAATTGTGGCGCTCTTGCAGAGCTCAAAATCCTTAGATTGCATTTACCTGGGCCTTGCTCGTCGGACTCGCTGCAACCCAGGCTATTACATGACGGACTTTCAGTCCTGAGTCGCACCTACTGTTGAAGACGAGGGTGGCGCGCGACCTTTTTATGGATCTTGAGATGGATACAATACTGGCGGATCTCTTCCGCTGAAACCAGGTCGAGTGATTTGCCGTAGAACTCGCTGAGTTGACGGACGCAGGCGTAGTAAGCCTGCTCGAGGAATGTAGATAACTCGAAGTGAAGCGGAGTGAGGGTTTGGATAATCGAGGAAAACAATCCTGCCAAGGCGTTTCTCGTGCGGGAATCCATTGGAATGGACGTGGAGCAGCGCCCGTTATCGCACCCATGAGGGGGGAAGCTTGTCCCCACAATCATCAAATCATCAGTAACCATATCCTCCATTTCCAGTTTGCCTGAAGCTTCTCATTCGTTAAGGTGCCGTCATGATGAAGCAGGTTCTCGCGATTCTTTTGCTCCTCTCCACGTTTCTATCAATCTCGGCTCAGACAAATGAGGTTCATTTGCGCGTCAACCAGGTCGGCTTTTCTCCGGGTGATTCGAAGACCGCGGTGCTCCTGGCGAAACAGCCGGTGAGCGGGCCTTTTCAAGTGGTCTCGGAAAGTGACGGGAAAGTTTTTAACGGCCAAATCAAAGCACTCCCCAATCAAAGCTGGGGCCAATTTCCTTTTCACGCGGAACTCGACTTCACCGAATTTAAGAAGCCTGGCAAATACATTATTCAAACGGCAGAGGCCAAATCATTGCCATTCGAAATTCGCGCGGACGTTTACGCTCCCCTGCCCGACCAGTTGCTCGAGTTCATGCATCAACAACGGTGCGGCTACAATCCTTACGTTGACGCGGTATGCCATCCGTTCGATGGGCGCACTGCATTCGGTCCGTTGACGAATGGCACCTATATAAGTTGCGCCGGCGGCTGGCATGACGCGGGGGATCAATTGCAATACCTGATCACATCCGGCAACGCCACAGCGCAACTGCTCCTCGCCTATCAACTGGCCAACAACGATCAAAAAGCTGGTTTTGCCGATCACGTTAATGCACTCGGCCAGAAAGTTCCAAACGGCATTCCCGACATTCTCGATGAAGCCAAATGGGGCCTGGATTGGATGCTCAAACTGCATCCGGAGCCAGATCATCTTTATCACCAGGTCGCCGATGATCGCGACCACGACGGCTGGCGTCTGCCGCAGAACGAACACGTGGATTACGGCTGGGGCCCGGGCAAAGAGCGCGTGGTTTATTTCGCTGACGGCAAACCGCAAGGTTTGAAACAATACCAGAGCGAATCCACCGGCGTCGCCAATCTCGCAGGCCGTTACGCCGCAGCCATGTCACTTGCTTACATAGTGTTCAAGGATCATCCACGACTTTCCGGTTTTGCCGAAACCTGTCTTCGCGCGGGCCTTGAAGTTTATGAAATGGGCCGACGACAGGAAGGTGTGCAACAAGGCAACAGCTACAAAGCCCCTTACCGTTATGAAGAAGGCACCTGGGCCGATGACATGGAATGGGGTGCTGCCGAACTGTTTCGCGCCACGCGTGACAAACGTTTTCTCGCCGATGCCAAACGCTACGCGCAACTGGCCGCCAACGACACCTGGATGCCGCACGAGCAAACCAAACATTACCAGTTCTATCCGTTTCTCAATATGGGACACTTCCGCCTTTATGACCTGGTGGACCGCGATTTCAAAAAAGTCCTCGCAAACTATTATCGCGAAGGAATCGAACAATGCATCGCGCGCGGAGAAAAGAATCCCTACCGCATCGGTGTTCCGTTTATCTGGTGTTCCAATAATCTCACTGCTGCCCTCGTGACTCAGTGCCTTCTTTACGAGCGCATGACCGGCGACACCCGCTATCGTGCGTTCACCGCGAAGCAACGTGACTGGCTGTTGGGACGCAATCCATGGGGTTACTCGATGATCACCGAAATCGGCACGGTGGCGGCCAGCGATGTACACCTGTTTCCCAGGAAACTACTGAAAGCATCGGTGCGTGGCGGCCTGGTGGATGGACCGGTTTACGACCACATCTTCAAAAGTTTGAAAGGCGTTGGCATCACTGAACCCGATCCGCTTGCGGACTTCCAGGGGATTGCAGTGTATCACGACGATTTCCAGGATTATTCCACCAACGAACCGACGATGGATGGCACGGTGCAGGCGATCCTGATGTTTACCCTGCTGAATGGGCGGTGAAATTTCTCCGCAGCATTCTCATTTGATTCCAATGCAACTTTTGCAGACACAGGTCCCATCCCATGGACTTGCCTGCCCCAAAGCGTAAGCCCGAAAACGCACGCACCGGCCCGCCGCGCAATCCCGGTTTGCGCAAATTGATCGAGGCCAAGCGCAAATGGCACCGCCCCGATCGGACGTTGCCGCTGCCGGATGAATCCGGCGTTCCGGGCGGCGCCGCTC
>JACDHS010000192.1 GCA_013820875.1 Verrucomicrobiota bacterium
TGGAGGACCTCCATCGCGCCTTTTTTTAACCCACTCCATGCTGGAACTCCCTCCAGCGAAATGACTTACGACTTTTTGACTCGGATTTCACCCTTTTTCCACGTTAGCCGGAACGATTCAGTTGAAATTGCAACGGAACGCCGGATTCATCCGGCAGGAACGTGAATCTGTTCCGGGCGACAGTTGTTCTGGGCACCGTTTTGGGGTTCGGGAGTCTGCTGCCGCATAAATGCGGCGTTCCGTGCATCCGCACTGGTGTGAAATTTACTTTTGGTATTCGCTGCCAATTCGGCGCTGAATGAACACTCAAGACAATGCCTGAGCGGCGGATTCCGCACTCAGTCCGGTGATCAAAATGGTTTTATGACGGGAAGTCTGGCCGCGCACGATCTGGATCTGGCCACGGGAGCAGTCCATTGTTTCAGCGAGAAATTCAACGAGCGCCTGGTTGGCGGCGGCGTCCACCGGGGGCGCGGTGACGGAGATGCGCAGTTCGTTTCCAAGGACGCCTGCGATGCCGGTTTTCGAAGCACGCGGTTGGAGTTTCACGGAAAGATGAACCCCTTGGGCGGTGGTTTTAATGAAGGGCGGCAGGGTCACTTGTTCAAGGCAATCTGATTTCGATCGCATTAAAAATGTTCTACTTTGATCCCAGCTTCAGATCGGCCATGACGGGGAGATGATCGCTCGGGAACTGGCCGTTTTTGGAGAAGGTAACGATTTCGAGGGTGTCCACAGTGACATCGCCGCGGGTGAGTATCCAATCGATGCGCGCTCCTTTCGGTTGCAACGCTTTGAATCCGTTAAACGTTCCAGTGATGGCGTCGGACCGGTTCCTGGCGGTGTCCCAGGTGTCGTGGAAAAATTTGTCTGCCATAAGAATTTTATAGGCCTGGTTGGTCGGTGCGGCGGCATTGAAATCGCCGGCGAGCAACACCGGTAATGTAGTGTCGAGGGCGGCGACACGTTGGCGAACGAGTTCAGAACTCTTTTCCCGCGCCAACTGCACCTTGTGATCGAAATGGGTATTGAAGAAATAGAATTGTTGCTGGGTTTGGCGATCCTGGAATTTAACCCAGGTGACCATGCGCGGCAGGGTCGGTCCCCAGGTCATGGAACCGATCTCGGCCGGGTTGTCAGAGAGCCAGAAGTGATCGAATTCAAGCGGTTCAAGGCGCGTTTTGCGATAAAAGACAGCCATAAACTCGCCGCGATTCCCGCCGTTGCGGCCGAGACCGATCCAGTCGTAACCATCGAGATCGGCGGCCACATCTTTTAACTGGGCGTAAACCCCTTCCTGCGTGCCGATGAGGTCGGGAGAGGTTTGCGTGAGCACTTCACGCATCAACGGACGGCGTTCCGGCCAGGAATTGGGGGAGACAGAACTGGCAAAGCGCAGGTTGTAACTCATCACGCGCAGAGTGTCTTCAGCGGCGGACAGTTGGCTGGTGGCAATGAGGGCCAGGACCAAACCGGCAACGCATGACACGCAAAGAAAAAATTTTCGATAGGGGGAGGTCTTGAACTGCATAGTGATAGATGCAAGCAGATTCGGGGAGGAGGCAAGCCAGTTTTCCGTAGAGATTACGCAGATTTCTGGAAAATTCCTCTTAAGTCCGGCACACTTTGAACTTTGAAGTTAACGCGTTCAATTCTAAACTCCCGCTCATGGCCCGTAAGGACTCGGCTAAAACTCCATCTCAGCATGGCTCGAACGATATTGTTGCGATCATTTTGATCGCGACTGCACTGATCATCGCTCTTGCCCTGTTTTCATATAACGCCAACGATGTTAGCGCCAACACTGCTGTTCCCAATTCTCCACGTCAGAACTGGATTGGACCGTTTGGGGCGTGGATCGGGTATGGATTGTTTTTCATCTTTGGCGCGGGCGCATTTCTGCTTCCCGTGTTGCTCCTGCTTTTCGGCATGGCTTACTTCCTCGAATTCTGGAGCTATCTCCGCACCCGCTGGCTGTCAGCAAGTCTCTTGTTCATTTCGTGCCTTGCTTTGCTCGGGTTTCATTCCTCCTGGTTCCCTACGTTGAACGCCAACCTGAATGCTCTCGGTGCGGGTGGCTTAATTGGGCACCTCGCGAATCAATACATTGCCGGACTGCTGGGCAAAGCGGGAGCAACGATTGCTTTTCTCACGGTTTACGCGGTCAGTTTGCTTTTTCTGACAAACTTTCAACTCGGCACATGGGTGCGCGCCCTCTGGTCCCCGGAAGGTTTCTTCAAAAAATCTTCTGGAACCGATGAAGAAAAAGAACTCGAACGTCGCGCTCGCGAACTGGAAAAGCAGGCTAAAAAGCTCCAGGAAAACATCGGGACCAGTCCGAAGCCGAAGAAGGAAAGCATTTTTGCCGCTACCGAACCGGAAGAGATCAAGCCGAGTGGCCTGGGCGCGGATGGCAAACCGGTGCCTGAACCGATGATTCGCGACCTGAGCGTGGCCTCATCGATTGATCGTCAAAAAAAACCGGCGGAACCGGAGCCTGCTCCCGTGCAGGGCATTGCGCCGGGTGAAGAGATCATGGTTATTCCAGCCCGTGAAGTGGCTGCGGCGACCAGCGCGGATATTCTCGGGCAGGTCATGCGCAAGAATCAGATCAATGGCGAAGAGGATGACACGGCTAAGGTCGCAGGGAATGGCTCTGACATTTCCAGCGTTGGCGAGGGAGAGGACGAGATGGCCATCGCCGCGGCGGCGGCTCCATTGGCGCCGTCGAGGCCCAAGTACATGCCCAAGAAGCCCAAGCGCATCTCGGTGGCTTCCACACCGCAGATAGGAAATTATCGTTTGCCGACGATGGATTTCCTCCAGTTCCCTGACACCACTTTAAAGCCGACGGAATCCAAGGAAGAGTTAATGGCGAATGCTCAGTTGATGAAAAATACGCTGGGACAGTTTGGCATCGAAGTGGCCGTGGGCGACATCACCAAGGGGCCGACGATCACGCGTTACGAACTGCATCCGGCTCCCGGCGTGCGTCTCGAAAAGATCGCTGCTCTTTCTAATAACATTGCTGCGGCTCTCAGGGCGGAGCGCATCAACATCCTCGCACCAGTTCCCGGGAAAAGCTCGGTTGGCGTGGAAGTGCCGAACAAGGTTAAAACGAAAGTCATCATGCGCGATCTTTTGGAATCGCCGGAATGGCAGAAATCCAAGGCGCGCATTCCACTGGCGCTGGGCAAGGATGTTTATGGTCACCCGATCATCGCCGATCTCGCGGAGATGCCGCACTTGCTGATTGCCGGTTCGACTGGTTCCGGTAAATCCGTTTGCATCAATTCGATCATCGCTTCTCTGCTCTATCGTTTTCCGCCGGATCAACTGCGCTTCGTGATGATCGATCCGAAAGTGGTCGAACTACAGCAATACAACGCCTTGCCGCATCTCGTGGTGCCGGTCGTGACCGATCCGAAGAAAGTCATTCTCGCCCTGCGCTGGGTGGTGAATGAAATGGAGAAGCGTTACCAGATCTTTGCGCGGGTCGGCGTGCGTAACATCAAGTCGTTCAATGAACGGCCAAAGAATAAACCGACACCGCCAGCGGAGCCTGAATTGCCGTTGATGTCGAAGAAAGAAAAGATTGAGGCGGGCCAGGACGGATTTGCGGTGGAGCTCGACGAGGAAATCGTGGTGCCGCGTGATGACGATATCGTGATCCCGGACAAGCTTAGCTATATCGTGGTGATCATTGATGAGTTGGCCGATCTGATGTTGGTGGCTCCGGCGGATGTTGAAATGGCAATCGCCCGCATCACCCAGATGGCGCGTGCGGCTGGCATTCACTGCATCGTCGCCACGCAGCGTCCATCGGTGGACGTCATCACCGGTGTGATCAAGGCGAATATCCCCGCGCGTATTGCGTTCCAGGTGGCTGCGAAGGTGGATTCACGCACGATTCTGGATGCAATGGGCGCCGACAAACTGCTTGGCAAAGGTGACATGCTTTATCTGCCGCCCGGTTCCGCGAGACTCATTCGCGCCCAGGGTGTGCTGATTACGGATGAAGAGATTCAGCAGTGCGTGGACTTCATCGCGCAGCAAGGGAAGCCGAGCTACGAGATGGAGATTCATAAGCAATTGCAAAAGCCGGCTGCCAGCCTGGATGTATCGGAAAGTGGTTGCGGCGAGGACGAAGCAATCATCGAACAATGTGTCGAAGTGATTCGCACCGAACAAAAAGCAAGCGTCTCGCTGCTGCAACGTCGCCTGCGTCTCGGCTATGGTCGCGCCGCGCGGATCATGGATGAACTGGAAGATCGCGGAATCGTCGGCCCAAGCAAAGGGGCTGAACCGCGAGATATTCTGATTGATCTGGATGGAGGCGGTGCGGACGGGCGCGAACCGATTATGGGTTAGCAGTGCGCCCTTCTCGGGGGGACGCAGCAACGTGAGAAAACCAGTTTGCCGTGGCCAAGGCGGTTGCATTCCGCTTTCTTTTCGAAAAGCATTGCTCCGATTTTGTCCCCTATCTATTTAGAACAGTCGCTCAACCGCTCCTCAAGCGTTGTTTCTGTATAAATGAATAAAAAAACATCTGTCTTATCCGCAGCGGCACTCGCCATTGCCGCCTTCGCAAACAACGGTTCAGGGCAATCCGATTATGATTTCACCCCACCAGCGACTTACCGCATGCCAACGGTCACGATCTATGGCAGCGCTACCAATGAACTGCAGGGAATCACCCAGGCCGCCAATGCTGTCACCGTTCTTTCTGGTGAACAGATTCGCCCCGGCAGCATCACCACAACCCGTGAGCTTGGCACTTATCTCCCGAACGTGACGGTGTTCGATGCGAATAATGATCGCACCCCAAAATTCTCGGTGCGCGGATTACGGGAAAATAATTTTGCGGCGGGCGAACCTGCCATTGGTTTTTATGTAGATGACATTCCTTACACGGATCTCAATTCCCGCGGGCTGGCTTTGTTTGATGTGGAGCAGATTGAATTTTTGCGTGGACCGCAAAGCTCCCTCTTCGGTGCGAGTGGTCCCGGCGGTGTGGTGAATGTGGTGACGCGCCAACCTGGCGATACCTGGGAAGGGCGCGCCGGTTTCGCTTACGGAAATTATAACAGCCAGACCTACGACGCTGCAGTGCGTGGGCCAATCATCGCTGAAACGTTGTCACTGGGGGTTTCTGGCATTTATTCAACACGCGACGGTTTCGTGCGTAACGTAATGACTGGCTCCCGCATGGATGACAAGGAAACGCTCGGTGGCCGCGCGCAACTGCGTTGGACTCCGACTGACACGCTCGATTTCTCGCTCATCGTTCACGGCCAACAATTTAATGACGGTTTTGTTCCTACTTACTTTCCAAGGTTTGATCCCAGCCCATTTCGAGTGAGGCGCGATTTTGAAGGTCATGTCGATACGGATACGTGGGGCGTCGCGTTGAAAGGCAGTTTCCAAAATGAATTATTGAAGGTGACTTCCGTTACCTCCTATCGCAATTGGCAGCAGGATTTGTTGCAGGACTTTGCTTTCTCTCCAACTTTGAAACGACTCGGTTTCAATAATCCTGAGCTGAATCAATGGAGCGAAGAGTTTCGCGTGCAATCCAATGATCCAGACCAACCTTTGCAGTGGCTCGGCGGTTTGTATTTTTCCCACTCCGATGCGAAGAACGACAGCGGCAGTGTGGACTTTACTATTTTCCCCCTCGATTTTCCGCCGCCGACGACCTACCGGACTCTTTCCGAGAACGAAAATTCGACCTACGCGGTTTTTGGTCAGGCGACTTACACAATTGGCGAAAAGCTGGATCTGACGGCAGGCCTACGGTTCTCGTACGAGGATCGTTCGATGGATCGGGGTAGCAATTTGGAAAATCCGTTCTATGGGACAATTCCGATTTCTTCTTATTCGGTTTCGGATGAATTCACCGATCTTTCCCCCCGATTTGGCGCGAGTTATCAAGTGACGGATGCGATCGAAACTTACGCCAGTGTTCGTCGCGGTTTCCAAAGCGGTGGTTTCAACGCCGCCAACAACAATCCAGCGATGTCGCGTTATGACTCCTCGCACTCATGGCATTATGAAATCGGTGCGAAAAGTAAATTTCTCGAAGATCGCCTTTTCGTGAATGCCGCAGTGTTCTACTCCGATTACGACGATTATCAGACGTATCGCATCAACCCATTCAATCCAATTGACGCTTACATGATCAATGCAGAAAACGTCCGGAGCTACGGCGCGGAAGTGGATGCAACCATTCGCCCGGTGCAAGGCCTGGAACTGAGCGCCGCCGCTGGCGTCACGAAGGCTGAGTTCCGCGAATTCGCTGGAATTTTCGACGGGAATGATGTGAACTTCGTTCCTGAATTTACGGCCAATATCGCCGTGCAGTATCGGTTGTCGTGCGGCTTCTATGCGCGCGTGGAAGTGCAGGGGCTCGGAGATTATTGGCTGGATGAAGCGAACACGGCGAAGCAAAGCGCGTTCGGCCTGGTAAATGCCCGTCTCGGTTATGAGAATAAGCACTTTGAAGTGTATCTCTTCGGACGCAACCTGCTCGATAAAGAATATACGAACAATGCGCTTGATCTGCGTTGGGCTCTTCAACCTGATTTGCTCGTCCGCCAACCGGGCGATCCGATGACGTTTGGGATTGCGATTGCCGGGAAATTTTAAAGTGCTGCCAGCGTCTCGCCGACAGAAAAGCGACACTAGGCAGCAAGCGCTCAAGAATCTGTCGATGCTACTTGGAAATCCTGCCAGCGAGACGCTGGCGGCAGTTTCATTCCCAATGACCCAACAGGTCTTTGGGAATTTTTACTTTCTCAGGGTAGATCAGATAGACGGTGTTGTTGGATTTCTTCCAGGCGTTGATGACATTCTGACGTTTGTAAATGCGTCGGCCATCCGTCTTCGGATTTGTGCCGGGATCGTTGATAACCACATCCCCTTCCTTCGTGAAGCCCCGAACCACCACGATGTGTCCGCTGCCAGTATTTTTGCGTCCATCTTGCAACAGGTGCCATGGCGAGGAGATGACGATTGGGAACCCGGCTTCCGTCCATTGCTCCAGTTCCGTGATGTCGCTGAGGCGAGTGACGTAAGCGCGCATTCCCTTGAGCGTTCCGACGAAAGCGGTGTTGAACGGCCAATTGCCAGTGCCGCCCCAACCTTTGTCGAAGATGACTGGCACAAGTTCCGGCACATCAAGCGCCAGATCTGAGCGTTTAGTCTTTTTAGACCAATGATCGAGAACCATCGAAACAGATGTCGGGCTGCACCATCCTTTTTCATTCGGATAAGCATTCTGGGAACGCGCGATCACATCCACTTCCTTGCCCCAGGCGGTTTGTTTCGATGCACGGGCCGTCGGCTGTGCTTTGCTATCACAAAAGGAGAGGCCAAGGAATTTCAGCTTCGGTCGCTTACCCTTTTCCACACCGCCCAGGGTAATCCGAATCTGGGCTTTGGCACCTGGCCTGTTCAGGATGAGCGTGTCCGTGGAAACATTGCCGTCGTCGTCTTTTTGACCGCGCACACTTTGCCTGGCAATGTGGGAATCGTCGGGAGACCAGATACCCAGGTTATAAAATTTTGTGGTGTGATCCGGGTAAATTCCACGCACTTCAACTTTCAGGAAAGTTCCCTTCGGCGCATCGGCATTCCAGGAAGGAACCAGTTCGTTCCATTGGATGGGGATTTCATAAACGGGGGAGGTTAAGACGATTTCACCCGCTTGTTCTCCGCTCGTCTCTTTGAACTTCGAGAACTTCTCCATCCCGACAAAATAGCTGAAAGGATCCTTTGCTTTGCTGGCGAAAGCGGGTTGTTGAACAAACAGCGCCGCACAAAAAAACAGGCAAGCCGCGCTTCCGAAAAACTTGTGAACGAAAATTTTCATTTTCAACTTGGGGTGCAACTGTAGCATCGGCTCATCTTTCTGAAAATCTAAACTCACAAGGAATAATGAAACTGTATCGTCTGAACCGTCTTTTTAACGCCAAATCCAACCGCTGCTTCGATGTCGCCATTGATCACGGCTTTTTCAATGAACGCGGTTTTCTCCAGGGAATCGAGAACCTCGACAAATCAGTTCGCACCATTGTTGCCGCTGCGCCCGATGCCGTGCAATTGACGGTCGGCCAGGCACATTACCTGCAATCTCTTCCCGGAAGGCAAAAGCCCTCTCTCGTTTTGCGAACGGATGTTGCCAATGTTTATGGTTCCGTTCTCCCCCGCACTTTGTTCAGTCGCATGATCGAAAACCCGGTGGAACAAGCGATCAACCTCGATGCCACGTGTGTGGTCGTAAATCTCTTTCGCATTCCGGAGCAGCCGGAAGTTGCGGATCAATGCATCCAGAATATTTTAAAAATCAAACCGGTTTGTGACCGCTACGGAATGCCGCTCATGATCGAGCCGTTGGTTTTCCAATCGAACCAAAAAGCAGGCGGTTACATGGTGGATGGTGATCTCGAAAAGATTCTGCCACTTGTGCGCCAGGCGGTTGAACTCGGCGCTGACATCATTAAAGCGGATCCAACCGATGACGTCACCGTGTACAACAAAGTGGTGGAAATCGCCGGGCGCATTCCCGTGCTCGTCCGTGGCGGCGGCAAAGCGCCGGATGACGAAATTCTTGCTCGGACAGAAGAGCTGATGAAGCAAGGGGCTGCCGGAATCGTTTACGGCCGCAACATCATCCAACATAAAGACCCCGCCGGCATGACCCGCGCGCTGATGTCCATCGTCCACGACGGCGCAACAGCGGCCGAGGCGGCGAAGTTTATTAAGGCGTAAGAGAAAGGCTTTGAGATCACAACCTGTGATCTAGACGGAGAGGCGCCCGCAATGTCGAATACTTCGATCAAGGTTGCAATTTGCGACCTTTAACAAGCATGAAGTCGAAAATGCAGAAATTGCCGATTGAGAGCATTGACTCGGTCATCCACGTGATCCGGGGGCAGAAGGTGATCATTGATGCGGATTTAGCCAGAATTTACGGGGTTGAAACCAAAAGACTCAACGAAGCCGTTCGACGGAATAGCGAACGTTTTCCGGAACATTTTCTTTTTCGTCTCACTACCACAGAAGCGGACGAATGGCGTTCAAGGTCGCAATTTGCGACCTTGAAGCGAGGCCATAACGTCAAATACTCCCTCACCCCTGGCTTGGTGCGTGTTGGACGCCCGAAGAGTCGGTGGCAGGTTGCCACCGACGACGGGCTGGTAGCCCGTTCCACCATTTTCAGACAGG
>JACDHS010000237.1 GCA_013820875.1 Verrucomicrobiota bacterium
ACTTTACCTCACTCCAGCGAAACCATAATCTATCTGACCATGATCCGACTCATGCTCAAACGTCTCGCCAACGCTAAAGGATGATTTTCCATACACGCTCTTAGGGCGAAAATCCTGCTGCAGCCGCGGCAGTTGCTGGCGTCGGCTGCGGCGCGGTCGTGTGATAGGGTGGATGGTCCCACGGCGGTTGGTTACGGTGGCGCTCGTGGCGGTGGGAAGTCGCATTGGTTGCTCGCGCAGATGGGGGCGGATGATTGTCAGCGGGTACCGGGGTTGAAATGTTTGCTTCTCCGCAAGGTTGGGAAGGCGAACATGGAAAACTTTGAGGATCTGCGGAAACGGTTGTTTGGTCGGTTGCCGCATGAGTTTTCGGCGTATCGTGGGGTTTTGTCGTTTGCTAATGGGTCGCGGATTATTGCGGGGCATTTCCAGGCTGAGAAGGATATTGATGCGTATCTCGGTCTTGAATACGACGTAATTGGGATTGAGGAGGCGACCACGTTGTCGTCTCGGAAACATCAGGACATCACAACTTGTTGTCGAACTTCGAAGCCGAACTGGCGTCCTCGGATCTACTCCACCACGAACCCGGGTGGGATTGGGCATGCGTGGTATCGGGCGAAGTTTATTTTGCCCTTTGCGGAGAGTCGGGAACTCGAAACGCGGTTTGTGCCGGCGAAGGTTGGCGATAACCGGTTTAACAATCCGGAATATACGAAGGTTCTGGCCAATCTGACTGGTTGGCAGAAGCGAGCTTGGTTTGATGGGGATTGGGATATTGCTGCAGGGCAGTTTTTCACGACGTTCCGGCGGGATGTGCATGTCATTGACGATTTCGATGACTTGCGAGCGCGGGAATGGTTTGCCGCGTTGGATTACGGTTTTACGCATTACACGGTTTGCCTGCTCGGTTGCACCGATGGGGATGGAAATCTTTTCGTTCTGGATGAGCATGCGGAGCGGCTTTGGTTGCCCCAGCGACACGCGGAGGCGATCAAGGCCATGATTAGGAGGCGGCGGGTTCCTGTTTCGCGCCTGGGGAAAGGCGAGAGTTCGCGAGCGTTAGAGATCGGAGATCTCAGGCGATTTGTGGCGGGGGCGGATGTGTTCTCCAGGCAGAGTGATGGGACTACCGTTGCGGCGAATTATGCGAAGCATGGGATCACGCTACGCGTGGCAAACACGGATCGGGTGAACGGGTGGGCGGAAATCCTCCAGCGATTCGGCGATGTGGATGCAGGGATTCAGCCGAAGCTGTTTATTCATCGGCGTTGTGCGCGACTACTGGAATCGTTGCCATCGTTGCAACATGATCCGAACAGGCCGGAGGATGTATTGAAAGTCGATGCCGATGAAGATGGGGTTGGGGGCGATGATGCGGCGGATGCGTTTCGTTATTTGGTGGCGACAAAGACGCGGAGCGTGGTGCAGAGGAAATTAAAGGGACTGTAGATTAGAGGCTCCTTGTAAGAACTGGGCTATGTATTTAGTGTCGCTCTCCAGATGTTCCCTGTACAAAGGGGTTCCGACTTATGATAGTCAGCGAAGCCAGATTGTACTTTCTGTTAATCTATGCTGGGACCTTCGTCGATTCTTTCCTGACTTTTGGAACCGTCATTCCAGCGGCTTTGTTCGTGGGACTTTTCAACGGAGGGATTTTGGCTGTCTTCAATTTTGGCGTTTTTTATCTCCTCTGGATGGGGCTTAAACGCTTTAAAAAAGAACCTAAGTGGTCGTCTCGGCGATCGGTCACAGGGCTCGCCGTTGTGATTGCATTGTGCTGGGTGGCACACGGCGTTTACGAGAGCAGACCAGAGCAAAGGTTCCGTCGAATCTTCTTTGAACCTTTACCCGATTTTATTCGGGTCATAGAAGCCAAGGGGGCATCATACGGGATCGATGGAGGTTTTTGGGCGTTTACCTGTAGGAGTTCTTTGGAACAGTCGCGATCATACCTAATCGCGAATGGCTTCAAAGAGGTAGCTGATTCCGAGCAGCCTGAGTATTGGCGGCGCCGCGTAAGCTGGTTCGGACTAAAGTGGGAGCTAGAAGGCGATTACGAAGTCTATTTGCGCGAAGGTCCCGGTAGAGACAAGAGATGGGCTGTTATCGAAGAAAAAGGTCAACACTCCCACTTTGTCTTCTCGGAACGATGACTTCTTGCGGCTGAGCTGCGTTAGCGGCGAAGCCGCCGCTATTTTTCGAGGCAGGTTTGGCGGGAGCCGCTGATGATTAGAAGATGTGGACGGTTTCGGTTTCTTTGACTTTGTAGTTGATGGTGTAGGTGCTCCTTTGACCTGGGCGGTTCTTGCGGATTTTGGCGCTGATAAGTTCGGCTTTGAATCGGTGCTTTAGTTTCTCCAGTTCATATTCGGCAGTGGAGCGATCGGGGATGTCGACAAGGGAGCAACTGCGCTCGCGGGTGACGGTGTGTTCCAGTGAAAGTAGATATTGAAGTTTCATAGTGTTGAGAGGAAGGGCGCGTGAGCGCCCCTCCTCGGTGGTGGTCAGTCTTCGTCGGGAAGCATCACGGTGATGGCTGGCTGCGGGTCTTCGATGTCGAGAGCGCCGCAAGTGGCGACCAGCTTCACCAAACGGGCGCGAATGTTGTCATTCCGGACATAGAGCGGAACGCCGATGCGCTCGGCACCTTCGCGGGAGTTTTGGATCGCGTAACGGAGCATCCAGACGATGTCCCACAAACGGCCAGCTTCGTCCTGGCCTGCCACTCCTTCGGGAACTGCGACGTAGGCTTCGAAAACTGAACGGGTGATGAAAACCGGAAATTTGATTCCGGCTTCCTGTGCGGTCTTCGTGACTTCGATCTGCATTCCGTCGGCAACTGCTTGCGCACGGGTGTAGGTGTGAACGGTGTCGCAT
>JACDHS010000046.1 GCA_013820875.1 Verrucomicrobiota bacterium
GCCGACTGTTTAGATTATCCCGACGCTCTGCGCCGAGGCTTGCCCATCGGTTCCGGGATGATCGAATCCGGACATCGCCATGTCCTTCACGCCCGCCTCAAAAAGGCAGGAACAGCCTGGTTGCAATCCCACGCAGATCAAATCGCTCACCTCCGCGTCCTCAGAGCCAATCTCCTCGGTGTCTTTTATCCATGAGTCAACGGGCCACACACTGCAAATTCACGAATTCGTTAAAAAGCTGGGTTTACGGGCGTGGAGAGAGCGAATGGCATAGCGATGATGTTCTGCATTCATGGCGCTGAAGAAGTCAGTGGTGGTTTTGTGCTGGGGTTTTTTCTGACGGCTGCGCCAGTGGATGAACAAACTGTTGCTGAAGCGGCGGAAGATTCCCATGACGCGCATGGATTGAGGAGCGCGCACGCGGCATAGGTCATCGAGATGGGAGACATCGAGGCGCTGGTGCAGGCCATTTTCGATGCCCCAGGCGTCCCGGTTTTCCTTGAGCCATTGGCTGGCGTTGAGTTCTTCGGGCGGAAGGCTCGTGATGAGGGCCACGGTTTGGGGGCGATGGTGGCGCAAGTTTCGGCGCAATGACGCAACTTGCTCGACGCAGGGGAAGTCTACCTGTTCGGCGCTGGCGACCGCTGAGCGCAGTGTGCGCACCTCGAAGTGGCCTTTGTTGAACTCACGGCTGCCCGCCAGCGTTGGCGTGGTGTCCTGAGGGAAAAAAATGGCCGTCGGAGCGGAAACAAGTTTTTCGATATTGGCCTTCACTGTGGGCTGGTTGTCTTTGGCGGTGAACAGGTAGTCAGCGCCATGTTCAAGAACCAGTTCATGGGCGCTCTGGTCCTGGGTGTGGAGGGCATCGAGACTGACTCTGCGCCCGTCCAGATCAAGCTTTTTGAACAACTCGCGGGCAACGGGGATCTCATTGGTTTTGGTGTCGACGATGGCGCTGCCCAGGAAGTGCTGGCTGGGAACGGTCACGGCGGTGAGCACGGAATGACCGCCGCCGTGCCGGGGCCGCTTTCCGTCCAGGACGATCAAATCTTTAATCGGAGCAGTGCCGCGAATCTGGGTTTGTATTTGCAAAAACATCGTCTCCAGTTCGTCGCCGTTGAGATGTTCCATCATTCGACAAAAGGTCGGCTGGCTGGGCGCGGGATAGCCGTCGGGCTGGCGGCGAACACCCAGAGCGTGGCGTTGTCTTTGGCTCAAGCCTTTGGCGAATTTGGCCAGATCTTTTTGTCCCCGGGGCGCACCACAGAGATGGGCCAGCAGAGCGATTGCGACCAAGCTCCAAAGTGGATAGATTCCGATGCGCTGACGGTAATCGGACAAGCCCTTGAGATGCTCCACCATGGAACGGATTTCCTCCGGGCGCTGAGTGCTGCGCGGGTGGGTTTTAGCCTCCACCATGAGCAGCGCGGGTTTGAGTTTTTCGGCTTGAAGGCTGCGCCGGGCGTTTTTACACAGTTCCCGCGCGAAGAGCCGCTTGGGTTTGTTGTGCTGGACATAAAAATCGCGACGCACCCGGCCGAACCCATCGGTCGCGCCCAGTTCCTCCCATCCGTTGGCCGTGTAGACGGTGCCGCAAAATTGTTCAGGATCGACAAACGTTTCGACCAGCACGACCGGATGCCCATAGCGTTCCTGCCAATCAGCACTGAGCCGATCCAGCGTCAGACGCAACGAACGAGATCCCAGATTGGGGAACGTTTTGTGCGGCAGCAGCAGGAAACGGCAGTTGTTCACCACCAGTGGCAAGCGCCGACGGCGTTGCTCTTCGCTCCAACCGATCCACTTGTCACGCGAACGCAATCGACGCGACGCCGCGCAAAACACCAACACCCCCAGCCAATCGCCCTCAGAATCAACGATGGTATAGAAGAGTTGCTCACCCACCGCCTGGACATCGTCCAAGTAATGATGTTCGGCCAGCAAACGGTGCGCTCGGGCCTTGGTTGTCGAGCATGGAAGCAGTTCAGATTTAACCTCTCTCAGAGAAACTAAAGCGCCTGATTGCGCCGTATGATTGGTCTTCGACATCCCGTAGCGTGAAAAACTTTGCGCGCAATGTTCAGCACCTTCTACTAAGTCGCTCTTGGAAAGAGCTTATCTCGCCCAGCGGAATTATCCGTGCTCACCACGAATTGCGCCAAAAGTTTTGTTACCCGGGGTGGGGAGTAAGAGAGGAGAAAGAAATACGTTGTGCAGAAGTGATTGTTACCGTGGCTTGAATGGACAAAACTATGAGCCAGAGGACACGAGTAGAAGTATTGACGAAGTTGCGGCGGCGTTATGAAAAGGCCGGCGCTGAGTATAAACGAAAGCTGCTGGATCAAGCGCAAGAGTTGCTGGGGTATCATCGCAAAGCGGCGATCCGGGCGTTGCGTGGGCCTACGGGGCCGCGGATTATCACCGGTCGCCCGGTGAAGTATGATTCTGGGGAGCTGCTACCGTGGCTGAGTCCGATCTGGGCGGCGACGGACTATGCCTGCGGACAGCGCCTGGTGGCGATGTTGCCGGAGTGGATACCTGCCTACGAGCAACACGAACGGCGACTGCCGGAGGAAGCGCGTGAAAACCTCTTGATGACCAGTAGTCGGACGCTGGACCGATTGTTGGAACCGTTGCGGGTTTCAGAGAGGCAGACGCTCGCTAACGAAGCCTGGGACGTTGCTGCGACAACAGATTCCGATTCGCGGGAGCGTATGGGAAGAAGGCAAGGCGGGTTGGCTGGAAGTGGATACAGTGGCGCTATGCGGAGGGAGCGTGGCAGGAGAATTTGTCTGGATGGTGGACGGGGTGGATTACGCGACGACATGGGTGGAAGTGCGAGCGATGTGGGGGCGGGGTCAGGCTGGAACATTGGAGGCATTGCGCGATGTCGAAGCCAGCTTACCCTTCGATCTACTGGGGCTGGATAGTGATAATGGCGGAGAATTTCTGAATCATCACGTGATGAGTTGGTTGCAGAAGCGACCTCGACCGGTATTCATGACGCGGAGCCGGCCTTACAAAAAGGACGACAATCCGGCGGTGGTGGATTTGATCAACATGCTGGTCAAGGGAGCCTACGGGCAGTTGCTTACTTAGTGGCAGGTTTTGCGTAACCACGTGAGCGGTTCGTCGACCAATTTGTTCTGTTTTGTCAAAACCCTGACTTCTGCCTTCCGCAATTCCTCACCAAGCCCGGTACGTGCGTGTTGCTATTTGGCATCCATAAATTTCTCGGATTTGATTTTTGCGGCAGGTTCAAAAGCTTCTTCCGGACAAATTGTCGAAAAATAAGGGATTTTTCACTTTAGGTCGCCGGAAACGTGGGCAACACAGTGTGTTGGCCACTTTGAAACGCCAGCAACGGCGTCCGCACGGTGTGTTGGCCACTTTGAAACTCCAGCAACGACGTCCGCATAGTGTGTTGGCCACTTTGAAACTCCAGCAACGACGTCCGCACAGTGTGTTGTCCACTTTGAAACTGCAGCAACGGCGACCGCACAGTGTGTTGTCCACTTTGAAACTGCAGCAACGACGACCGCACAGTGTGTTGTCCACTTTGAAACTGCAGCAACGACGACCGCACAGTGTGTTGTCCACTTTGAAACTGCAGCAACGGCGACCGCACAGTGTGTTGGCCACTTTGAAACTGCAGCAACGACGACCGCACAGTGTGTTGTCCACTTTAAAACTGCAGCAACGACGACCGCACAGTGTGTTGCCCACTTTAAAACTGCAGCAACGACGACCGCACGGTGTGTTGTCCACGTTCCGGGGGACTCAATTTGGCGGGCGCGGCAAGTCCCTTGTGATCTGCTCGATCCCGACACCATCCACCTTTGAAACGGCAGTTAACAGCCGCAAAAAAGCGCGAAGCCGGGGCGTTCCCGGAACCGCCGGTCTTTGTGAGCCTTCAACCTGAAAACCGCATTTGGAATGACTATAAAAAATACAAAAGCAATTTTACACTTTGATCCTGGCGCTTTGAACCTTAAACAATCCCCATGCCCAAATGGGCCAAGTTCATCATCGCATTTCTGCTGCTGCCGGTCTGTTTCGGCGCGCTCAAGACACTTTGGCTGGTGCTGAAGGCTTCTGAAAGCGCGGATACCTTTTGGGCGATAATGCTGGCAGGGGCCGCTTGTTGGGTGGTGATCTTCTATCTGCTGCCTAAACCGATGTGGGTTTACGTCTTCGGCCATGAACTGACGCATGCGGTCTGGACCTGGCTCTTTGGCGGCAGAGTCAAAAAGTTCAAAGCCAACGCCAAGGGCGGACACGTAGTTGTCACGAAACACAATTTTCTCATCGCTCTTGCCCCTTACTTTTTTCCGATTTACGTCGCGCTGCTGGTGGCTATTTTTGCCATTGGACACCTGATCTGGAACTGGAAACCGTTCGAAATGTGGTTTCATCTGCTGATCGGGGCGGCTTATGCCTTCCACGTGACGCTCACATGGCACATTTTGAAGACCCGCCAAAGCGACATCACCCAACAAGGCTACTTTTTTTCCAGCGTAATCATTTTCCTTGGCAACATTGGGGTATTGATCGTCGGCCTGCCGTTGTTAACCGCAAAAGTGCGTCTGTTGACGGCAATGGAATGGTGGTTCCGCTCCACCGCCGATGTATTAAATCGGATTGGAAATTTGTTTTCGTGAAGTTTCCTTGTTAATGGCTATTAGTTAAACCACGAAACAACAATAATCGGAATTTTTGACCAGAAATCTGTGGTCGAATTGCGTACAGTGGAAACCAAAAATGAATTGCTTCTTGAAATGACGTTTCACTTCAGGCGAAATGCACGAACTTTGTCCGTATGAATCTGGCTGATATTCTAAACCGCGAGCAAATTGTCCCCGATTTGCAGGCGACCAATCGCTGGGAAGCCATTGACGAGTTGATCAATGTCCTCGTCACCACTGGAAAAATCCAACCCGAACATCGGGAAGCCATCGCTGCCGTCGTTAAAAAGCGCGAAACGTCGATGAGCACCGGAATCGGTTTCGGTATTGGAATTCCACACGCTTCGACTGACCTTATTAATGAAGTGGTCGGCGCCTTTGGGCGATCCCGACCCGGTGTGAACTTCGATGCGCTCGATAATCAACCGGTCAACCTCGTCATGCTCTTTCTCGTTCCTCAAGGTCAGTTTCAGAAACATCTCCACACCCTCGCCAACATCGCCAAGCTCCTTCACAACAAAGAATTTCGTCAGGCCCTCGAACAATCGCCTGATGCCGATGGAATGGTGAAGATCGTCAAGGAACATTCCGCGGCTTCGACGAGGAAATAAGTGGTTGGGTTTACTGGATGCGTGAAAACGGTCGAGTAGCCGGGTGCCAACTTGCTTGAATTCGTTTTCTCCCTCACCCTAGCTTCTCCCGCTGGGAGAGGGAATGCGCACGTTCAGCACTCAATGTTTTCCCTTTGCGTTCTTTTGCGGCTATTTAAAAATTGTGATTCACAAACTTCTCGAAACTCGTTTGCAACAGGCTGTCCTGGCAGTCCTGCCGGAAGCCAATGTCGCGAACGTCCTTGTCCGCCCCTGTCCCGATGCACAATTTGGCGATTACCAAAGCAACGCCCTGATGTCGCTCGCCAAGGAGCGGAAGATGAATCCCCGCCAACTCGCGGAACAGGTCAAAGCCAGGCTCGACGTCGCGGATCTGTGCGAGTCGATGGAAATTGCGGGGGCCGCCTTCCTCAATTTTCGTATCAAAAACTCTGCCATTGCCGAAATCCTTGAGGCAGCGGCACGCGGGGAACATTTGTTTTTTCAAAAAACCGATCAACCACGCACGGTGGTCGTTGATTTCAGTTCGCCGAATGTGGCCAAACCGATGCATGTCGGCCACATCCGTTCGACCATCCTCGGCGATTCCATCGCGAGCGTGCTTCGTTTACTCGGGCATGAGGTGGTGACAGACAATCATATTGGCGATTGGGGCACTCAGTTCGGAAAGCTTCTAATCGGCTGGAAACATCACCTCGACCGGGAAGCGCTCAAACGGGATCCAATCGGCGAGATGGAGCGACTCTACAAATTGGTCAACTCCGCTTCCGACGCTGACGAAAAAGTGCTCGAATCCGCGCGTCAGGAACTTGTTAAGCTCCAAAGCGGTGATGAGGAGAATTTGCGCATCTGGCGGGAGATGATCGCTTTGTCACAGCATCAATTTGATGAAATCTATGGGCGGCTCGGGGTGAAGTTCGATCATGCGCTGGGCGAAAGTTTTTATAATCCCTGGCTTAAGGAGGTCGTGAGCGAACTGCTCGAAAAAGGAATCGCCCGTGAGACACAAGGTGCAATCGGCGTTTTCTCCGAGGGTTCATTGGCGCAAAAGGAAGATCCGTTTCTCACCCAGCGCGAAGGCGAGTGGCAGGATAACCCTTGCCTGATCCAAAAGAGCGATGGCGCGGCGAATTATGCCACGACCGATCTTGCTACCTTGAGATACCGACTGGAGACATGGCATCCGCAGGAAATCGTTTATGTGACGGACGGTCGGCAACAGCTTCATTTCCGGCAACTGTTCGCGACATTCCGGCGTTGGCATCCGGAAGTGCAGATGAAACTGGCGCATGTCTGGTTCGGTTCCATTCTCGGTGAAGACGGCAAACCCTTCAAAACGCGTTCGGGGGACACGGTGAAACTCGCTGAACTGCTCAATGAAGCCGAAGAGCGCGCCTTGAAAGTTGTTTCAGAGAAGAATCCCGAGCTGAGCGACGCCGAGAAGAAAGAAATCGCGAGGATCGTCGGCATTGGTTCGGTAAAATATGCCGACCTGCAACAGAACCGGCAGAGCGATTATATTTTTTCTTGGGACAAGATGCTTTCCCTCCAGGGCAACACTGCGCCTTACCTGCTATACGCTTACACCCGGGTGCGCAGCATTTTCCGCAAAGCCGGTGAGCAGGACGCGAGCAAATTAGCGCAAAACGTGAGCCTCAGTCATCCAGACGAACTGGCACTCGCGAAACACCTGCTGAGCTTCGGCCTGGTGTTGGAAGCTGCCGCCGATGAATACCGCCCGAATTTTCTTTGCACCTACCTTTATGACCTGTCGGGTCATTTCGCCCGCTTTTATGAAAGTTGCCCGGTGTTGAAATCGGAAGAACCGCAACGCAGTTCGCGCCTGGTGCTTTCGGACCTCACCGCGCGGGTGCTGAAAGAAGGTTTGCAGTTGCTCGGAATCGAGACAGCGGAACAGATGTAAGTCAGGCGCAAGCAACGTGCCGCCAGCGTCTCGCTTTTGGTGCAACTGGTTTTGGTCTCCAAAAATAGTCAATCCTGGGGACGTCCTGCGGGAATTTGCCCCGCCAAATTCCGCTGCGTTGACTTGCCGAAAAGCTAAAATATACTGCACGCATGGCATTGCCGGAGAAGTTTGCTGCAAAAGAGAGATTTATGAAGTTTCTTGAAGAAAAGAACCTTCGTATCACTTCGCAGAGACGCGCCATTGTGGATACCGTTTTTGAAACGGAAGAACATTTCACCGCCGAGCAACTTCTCGATTGGTCGCGAAAAAAAGATCAGTCAGTCTCTCGCGCCACAGTTTACCGTACACTGCCATTGTTGACCGAGAGCGGCCTGGTCCGGGAAATGGATTTCGGCAAGGATTTCAAATTTTACGATCCGAACTACGCGGATCACCCCAATCACAACCATATCATTTGCCAGGATTGCGACAAAATCGTGGAGTTCGAGAGCGAGAAAATCGCCAAGATCGAAGACGAGATCACCCATAAGCTCGGATTTTCCGTTAAAACGCAACGACTGCAGATTACCGGAAGTTGCGACGAATTGAAGAAGCTGGGTGCCTGCACGAAAAAGAGTTGTTAGGGACAGTGGATCGAGTCTTCTCCCGTCCGAAAAGGTTCTTTATCGGTGTTTTCTATCTATTCAAGGCTGCTTCAGCACAAACCAAAAAGGAGCCTGCGCTTTGGAGTTCACTGGTCGGTTGTTGATGTAGGCGGGACGCAGCCGACTGCGTTGTGCTGCCGCCAATGCAGCCTGATCGAGTAGCGAATGTCCGGAGCTTTCATGGAGTTCCACTTTATCCACTTTTCCAGACGCATTGATGTAGAAGTTGACAACAACTTTTCCCTCCTGTTTAAGACGCCGCGCCTCGAGGGGATAAATCGGTTTCACCTGTTTGAGGTAAGCAGCCTCAATTTCCGGTGTGGAGGCGGATCCACCTTTACCGACTCCGATCGCATGTCCTTCGGTCGCGCGCAGATTATGCCCCGGCAGCGGCATCTCCGCAGCGGAAGCAATCCGAGGCAGGCGGTTTGTGGATTCCACTATCGGCTTCTCGATCGGAGCGACGATGGGCGCAATTTCCTGAGGGACTAACACCTGGTCCTCTGTGGCCACCACAATGGGCATCGGATCGGGTTCGATCGCTAATTCCTCCGGCGGTTCAGGGACTGGTTCAGGCACAACTTCTTCTGGTGGTGGAGGCTCGATCTCCTGGTGGGGAACCTCTGCTGGAAGAGCGGCAGCGATTGACGCCGGTTGAATGGTTGTAACTTCCATCAGTTGCGGCGGCGCGGGTAACAGGTCCACTTCAACGTATGTTTCGCTTTTTTGCGGTGCGATTTCCGCCGTGGATGATTTGAAGCCAAACAACAGGAACAGATGGCAGATCAATGCTGAAGCGAATGCGATGATGGAATCACGGTTCATGGCACTTCATCTCACATCTTACGGAGCCGCAGACGACTTGGGCCTCGTTTCAATGGCAACTTTACTGATACCGAGTTTTCGAACGTCGTCCAATACCGCTATGGCATGTCCGAGGTACGATTTCTCGTCGCCGTTGATGAAGATTTTTGGGTCCAGGTTTTCTTCCTTAAATTTGCGGAGTTTTGCTATGAGTTGGTCGGGAGAGACCGATTCTTTGTTAAAGAAAAGGCTGCCATCCTCGGCAATGGTGATGGCGGCGTAATCCTGACGGTCTTGCGGAACACTGGTGGAGGCAACGGGCAGGTTTACCGGCACGCTCTGCATCTTCACCATGGAGAGCGACACCATGACGAAGGTCGCCAAAAGAAAGAAAACGATGTCAATCAGCGGAATAATTTCTATCCGCGCCTTCTTTCTGGAACGTGGTGAAGGGATGGTCACGATATTTCTTTCTTAAATGCGCATTCGGTCTTTCCACGCCTCATCAGCAAAAGTTCCAAATGCGAAGCCGCATCCTCAATTTCATGGCGCGCTTCCTCCAGGCGGGAGTTGAGATAGTTAAATGGAATGAGGGCGAGAATGGCTATTGCCAAGCCAAAGCCCGTTGCGATCAGGGCTTCGGCAATTCCGCCTGTGATGGCGGTTGGAGCTCCCAGTTCGCTTTCACCCAGGAGCCCGAAGGCGTGAATCATTCCTGTGACGGTTCCCAGCAGACCGAGCAAGGGAGCCAAAGTGATAATGGTGTCGAGAGATCCTAATCCCCGATTGAAGCGTTTCAATTCCAAATTGGCGGCCCGCAGCAGCGCGTGAGAAAGCGACTCCTCGCGGTGTTGCAGCGCATACCCCAGCGTGCGAACCACAAAGTCATTGCTGTTCTGGCTCGCCTGAATGGCGCCCGGAATATCGGGCCTTTCAACGGCGGACAAAACTTTGCCCACCAAATCGCGGTCGCGCCGGCTTTTCTCCCGAACAATAAAGATCAATCGTTCGACCACCACCATCACGGCCACAAATGAGGTGATCAGCAAAGGCCACATAATCGGACCACCTTTAACAAATATTTCGATCATAATCTCCGGGAATAATTCATTCTCTTATTAAGAATGAGTCTCAATATTGAGCGGGCAACTGGGTGCGTCAAAACCTTTTTTGCTGTTTTACAGCACAAAAATGCCGCCGACGTTGGTCGGCGGCACAAGGAGGGTCTGCCTGTTAGAACGAGAACGAGAGACCTGCGTAATAGTTTCTGCCGTAAGCGGGATCAATTCCATCACTGCGAATGCGGGCGTAGTAATCTTCGTTAAAAAGATTGTTGATGCCGCCGATCAAACTGAGGTGATCCTTGTATATTTTCACTTCGGCTGTGAGATCCCAGACCATGTAGGCGGGAATTTCACGACTACTAAGCCCGGTTGTGTTGCTGTCATCAGCAAAATGATCGTCAACAAATGTCCCGAGCAAGGCCACTTTCGCGCGGTCCTGCCAACGATATATGGCGCCCGCACGCAGGATGTAGCCTGGCGTGTATTGAGGCTCGCGACCATCGGCGGCTCCACCATGGATTTTACCGTGCATCAGGGAGACATTCCCGTAGAGCGAGAATGAACCATAGCGTTCACCGTATGTTGCGGAAGCGGTTTCGTCATAAAGCCCGATCAAGTCCAGTTCAACCGCTGCATCCCAGCCGTAGGTGATCGTGCGTCCGACATTGCGCAACACGTCCGTGGCGCCGACTCGCGCGGTGCCAAGTTTATTATCCAAATCAATGAGGAACAAACTGGTGTCGAAGGTCAGCCAGGGAGTGGGAAGCCCGCGATAGCCGACTTCATAGTGCCAACCGCCGGAGGCCTCAATGTCTCCGATCACCACCGTGCCCGGGTTGGGCACAAGCGATTCAGTGAAGATCACGGGACGATAGCTTTGCGAAACGTTGGCGTAGAGTTCAGTGGCTTTGGGCAATTGATAAGCCACTCCAAGGCCGAAGAGCGGCACGATTTCCAATTCGTCGCGAGTGCGTGAATCCTGGAACGCTCCTGTCGTGGAACTGAAATTTTCGGTTCGAACTTTTTGATTGATATTTTCCAGGCGGAAACCGGGTGTGACTGACAATTTGTCGAAAACGAAACGATTTTCTGCAAAAACCGATCCGTAGATAACATCGCGATTGCTGGATCGGGTGAGAATACCGGTTTCAGCATCTGGTGTCTGACCACGTTGTTCTGTGCGTGGCGAATCCACGAGATAAAGCATCACACCACCGGCGAGGGTATGTTTGTTTCCGAAGGCTTCCCAATCGTGGCGCAAACGAGCTTCTGCGCCAAATGTATAGAATTCCTGCAGTTCGATGTCGTTGCGACTTGCGTCCGCTCCTGTGGGAAAACTGCCGAAGTTGCTCGCGGCACTATTGCGTTGGCGTTTGCTGAAACGTGAATAATAACCGCCCCATGATTTCACCGAGAGCTTGGTTTCTTCAGAAAAATCGCGTTCGTAAGTGAGCGATGGGATGTAGCGTTCCAACCGGAACCTGTCATGGAGACGGGTCGATTGATTGCGATCCTGGTTGTAGTCGGCAAAACCGGGAGCGGAGTTGAGGCTGAGACCGCCTGGTTCACCGTGTTCTTCTTCATAAACATCCATATTGAAGATCCAACGCCTGTCAGTTTCCTGATCGAGCACTAGTTTTAAGCTGCCACCGTAGAGTGCATAATCGCTGTTTGCATGGCGAAACCCATCGCTTTGACGATGGTTGAAATAAGCGAGGTATCCCAGGCGTCCGGTCGTTCCATCGACGGCATTGTACGTGGAATAAAGGGAGTCTGAACCGAAAACGTGTTGGCTGCGTAAAGCAAAGGGACGATCTGCGCGCGGCATGTAGGTGACAAAATTAAACGCGCCACCCGGCTGAGGGCCATACATCAGGGAACCACCGCCGCGAATGAACTCCACCCGGTCCACCACATCCAGTGGCGGAGTATAATACGCTTCAGGATAACCAAGCATATCTGCGTGGATTGGGATTCCGTCTTTCATCACCTGCATGTATTGCATCCGATGAGGTTCTCCAATGCCACGGTAGCCGATGCTGACCAGCGGACTGCTTTCTTCGCTGTAGAGCAGGCCCGGGGTCAATGCGAGCGCTTGCCGATAATTATTACCGTGAACTTTGGGCAACGCATCGAAATCGAGGACGGTCGCCTTTTTGCCTGAAAAAATTTCAGTTTGCCTGACATCCGGCAGGAAGGTGGGTTGGACAATTTCGGAGTATTCAGGTTCGGCGTGAACCACCACGCCGGGCAGTTGGGTCGGAGCAGTCTGGGCTGTAACGCCCTGTGCCAGGGTTAGCAGCAGCGCGCCGCTTATCGAAGTTAAGGGGAAGTGAATTGATCGTTTTTTCATGTCGCGATCCCTTTTTATTGATACCGAGTCTCAATAGCAAGGGGGAATATTGTCTTCAACAATAATTCTTTTGACCTTCGCAGAGTGGGAGTTGGAGCGTTGAATTCTATTTTGCTTCAACGTTCCGCAGCGACATAAGGAAGAAAACAAGGACGGCCACGGTTGCAAAAACGAACATGGCCGAGGTCGGTATGGCCAGCCAGTCGAGGGATTCTCGCGCCAGTTTTGTTCCACCTATTCCAGGAGCCCGGAAACCCGCCCACATCCAATAAATGGAATAACCCAGTCCACCGATACCCAACGCCGCGCTGGTAATCATCCGGCTTTTGGCTGACGCGCGGCAAAATGCGAGAAGAATGCTTAAAGCCAGGGCCGTGGTGCCCATGGCTCCGGCGTGCAGATGGGCGCGCTGCATATAAACCCAGGATTTATCCAGCACAGTTTTAATTTTGGCGGCATCGTTTTCGTAAACCGTTGCAGCCACCGCATTGGCTGAATCTTTCAATCGGCCTTTCACCGCGTCTTCTCCTGCGCCAAAAATGAAGCCCAACGAGAAACCAAACAACAAAGTGACGATGGAAAAAATGATTCCCATGCTCATGGAACGGATGTTTGCGGAGACCGAGTCGCTCATGCGCGACAAAGTAAAAGGTGGGAATCGAAATTAGCCAGTGAAATCAGGCCAATAACTGCCGCGCTCGATCAGAAACTTCCTTCTGGATCTTTCCTTTGAATGGAAGAGCCGCGAATGGAAGGTCCAGACGGATGTCCACCGTGCTGGGTTGTACTTCCATTGAGCCTGCTACCGCTATTCCCATCGCACGAAAGCCAAAATCATTGCGATTATCGGTCCAATTCTCCCGCAAATCCGAAGCCTGGTTGCCAAACTTGCTTTTGGCATCTGCAATAAGCCCCTGAATCCGACGTTTGGCTTCGTCGGTTCCCAATTGATGTGGCACTGAAACGTTTACGCTTGGCATGATGAACTATAGCGCGTGTGCAGAAATAAAAAAGCCGCCCGAAGGCGGCTTTGTGAAAGGGATAACTTTGAAAATTACGGGCGTTGGCGGCGTTTCACTTTTAATTGCGCCAGGGACTGGGCAAGAGCAGCACTGACCATTGCGGTTTCCTCGTCGTCGAGCTTTTCAGCGAGACGCGCTTCAGCGCGTTTCCGCGCTTCTTCCGCTTGCGCTTCGTCAATGTTCTCGGCGCGAATCGCCATGTCGGTCAAAACCGCCACATGCGTTTGCGTGATCTCAACAAAACCTTCACCGACCGCGAGATGAAATTCCTGCCCGTTTTTGCGGACGGCAATTTCACCCGGCACAATTTGCGTCATGAGCGGAACGTGCATGGGGAAAATTCCCATTTCGCCTTCCACACCCGGCAACGTGACCATATCCACTTCTTCGGAATAGGTCTTTGCCTCCGGAGTGACAATTTCAAGTTTAAGTGTCGCAGCCATTTCTTTAATTACATCGTCGAATGGTTACAGGTTGTATGGTTTACCAATTCAACATCGCAACGATTCAACTGATTACGCTTCATTAATTTCTGCGATGCCGCCCTTCATGTAGAAGTTGCCTTCCGGGACGTCATCGTGTTTGCCGTCGAGAATTTCTTTGAAGCTCTGCACAGTTTCAGCAACCGGAACCTGTTTACCTTCGCGGCCTGTGAAGACCTGGGCGACGGTGAACGGCTGGCTCAGGAACTTCTGGATCTTCCGAGCACGGAATACGGAGACCTTATCTTCAGGAGACAACTCATCCATACCGAGAATCGCAATTATGTCCTGCAAATCTTTGTACCGTTGGAGAACCTTTTGGACACCGCGAGCGACGTCGTAATGTTCCTGGCCAACGATTTCCGGCGTGAGCGCGCGGGAGTTGGACGCAAGAGGATCGACAGCCGGGAAGATACCCAACTCAGCGATTGAACGTTCCAACACGATCGTCGCATCCAAATGCGCGAATGTTGTCGCAGGCGCCGGGTCAGTCAAATCGTCCGCCGGCACGTAAACGGCCTGAAAGGAAGTGATCGAACCTTTGTTCGTCGAAGTGATGCGTTCCTGCAAGTTACCCATTTCAGCAGCCAGCGTCGGTTGGTAACCGACGGCGCTTGGAGTACGGCCGAGAAGTGCTGACACTTCAGAACCGGCCTGGGAGAAGCGGAAAATGTTATCGATGAACAACAACACATCCTGGTTCTTTTCGTCGCGGAAATATTCCGTTACAGCGAGAGCGGAAAGTGCCACGCGGAGACGTGCTCCTGGGGGCTCGTTCATCTGTCCATAGACCAGGCCGATCTTCGAACCTGCTTTCAAAATTGGCAGACCATTTTCACCGATCTTAGGATGACCTTTTTCATCCTTCTCGACCTTGATGACATCGGCTTCGATCATTTCGTTGTAAAGATCGTTCCCTTCACGGGTCCGTTCACCGACACCGGCGAACATCGAAACACCACCGTGCAGTTTGGCGATGTTATTGATCAGTTCCATGATGACGACGGTTTTACCGACACCGGCGCCACCGAATGCGCCGACTTTACCGCCCTTTAAGAAGGGGCAGATCAAATCGATGACTTTGATACCGGTGCTCAGCACCTGCGGAGAGGTGGATTGATCAACCAACGGAGGGGCATCGCGATGGATGGAGTTATATTTATCGGCTTTGACCGGGCCCTGTTCGTCCACCGGATCACCGATGACGTTGAACACGCGCCCCATCACAGCTTCACCGACTGGCATGGAAATCGGGGTGCCATTGTCAGTCACTTCGTAACCGCGCTTTAAACCTTCAGTGGTGGACATCGCCACAGCGCGCACCCATTTGTCACCGAGATGCTGTTGCACTTCGAGAGTCAGCTTGGTGGTGCCCTGGCCGGGAAGATCATAATTGACCGTCAGGGCGTTATAGATTGCGGGGAGTGCGTCAATAAACTCAACGTCCACAACTGGACCGATGATTTGAACGATTTTGCCTTTGTTCATGCGTAAAAACTGTAAATGACCGAGCGAAACGTCTGGAATCGCTCGAAATTCACGGACAACGGAGATTAATTTCCGTTAAAGAGGCGGCAATTTAGGGGCGACCCTTCCAATGTGTCAAGGTGTAGAATGGGAAATTTGCACTACTTCTTTGCCTCTTTAATCCGTAAATCCTTGAACATGGCGGTCATTGGCGGGCCGACGTGAACCTGGAAAGCGATGACACCATCCTTCGCTCGCTTGGCTTCACAATTATCCGTCACATCCACGGTCTGATGGCCATTGATGAAATGTTGCAAGTGGTTTCCCTTCGCAATCACCACATACTCATTCCAATCCTCTTTCTTGATCGCTGCCTGGATTTCCTCGGATTTGCCGACCGATCCAGTCACTTCCTTTTTGCAATCCGCGTTCCAAACCACCTTTTCGCCACGTTCCGCCATTATGCCGCGAGTCATCTTTTCTTCGTAAAGAATGCCGGAATATTTCGGTCCGGCTTCAAAGTCAGCCTGGTAACCGCCCACTACCCAATTCTTCTCGTCGAGAATCTTACTGCGATATTGAACGCCGGAATTTGCCGCCCCCTTGTCGTTGTTCGGAATTAACTTATAGGAGAATCGCAGCTCGAAATCGCCCGGGGTGCCATTGGTCCAGATCAAAAAGGTGTTCTGCTTGATCGGATTGGCGGCGGTTGTTTGGCCAACGATCACCCCATCTTTCACAGACCAGAGCTCAGGGTTACCGGTCCAGCCCTTTAGGTTCTTGCCGTTGAATATCTTCTTAAAGCCCTTTCCCGGTTTCTCAGCCTTATCCTGGGCGCCGGCGACTAATGTCAGGCCCAGCAGGACCGATCCAATTAAGCTTAATCTTTTCATAAAGTCCATACTTCCAAGTTATGCGCATCACGCTTCACCACTTACAGCAACGTCTTCTTCAAAAACTTCACACCTTTCACCGCAATCTCTTCCCGTGTCGGTTCCATGCGACGCCAGATGGAGGCGGCTTTGGCAATGACTTTGACGTCGGTAGTGAACGATTCAATCACAACATCACCTTGATATTTAATCGCTTTCAACGCTGCGGCAATAGGAGCCCAATCAATGTGATCGTTCCCCGGGGTTCCGCGATCACTGCCGCAAGCGTGGAAATGGCCCAGGTGTTTGCCGGCTTTGCGAATGGCTTTGCCTTGATTCTTTTCCTCCACGTTCATGTGAAAGGTGTCGAGGAGAAGCTTCAACGCGGGACTGCCAACCTCATCAATCATTTTCAAACCTTGATCAACGGTGTTGATGAAATCGGTTTCATAGCGGTTCAGTGGTTCTAGGCAAATAACGACACCCCGCTTTTCGGCATATTTGCACAACCCCTTCAGATTCTTCACCACCGCTCGCCATTGCTTCTGATATTCCTTCTCAGGAACGGCATCCGCACGACCAACGGCAGAATAAACCGGGCCAGCGACCGTTAAACAGCCAAGCTCCACCGCTTGATCCACCAGTTTGGTCAGGTAAGTCAATCCCGTCTGTTGCTGTTCCGGCGTGCCGCGCAGGTCGCGATCCGGCCCGAGGCAGGCACAAACGGAACCGCACACCAGCTTGTTTTTTTCCAATTCCCGTTTCACATGGGCCGTATCAATGTGTGACGGATCTTCAATTGGAATCTCAATCGTCTCAAAACCCCATTTCTTGAATTGCGGAAAAAGTTTGGTGCTGTCGTCGGTGAAAGGAGACGTAAAAAGAAATGTGTTAATACCGAGTCTCATAAGTGTGTGCGAGAGGCTAGTCGAACAAGATGAACTGTCAAAACGAATTGCGGAATGAAACTCATTTTTTGAACGGATTCTTCTTCACCTTTTTCCCGGAAAGCTTCGGCAGGATCCCAGGAAGTTTCGGCAGCAAAAATGGGGCAATCACCAGGTAAATCCAACCGACGGGAATGTGAAGCGCGTAAAGGATCAGGAAGCGGATCAGGTCCAGTGCACCACTGCCGTAGAGGAGGATCGCACCAGCGGCGAAGAATGCTCCCGGCAATTGGGCGGCGCAGGCGAGTTTCCAACTATCAAACCCGTTCAACTCCCGATCGGCATAGAATGCGATCAATTTTGGCACCCACATATAGATCAACCCCAGCACTCCCCACGAGACAACCAACTTCAGCATCGTGAACAAGCCTGTTCCCGCCAGCAGCATCGGTTCCCATGCCCCCCAGCGCGGCTCGACAGACTTGCGCGCCAGGGAAATGGTCCAACCGGCGGGATATGGAATTTCAACACATCCGATCAACGAACAGAGTTTCAGTTCGGTGGAACCCATGCGGATTTGCAAATCACCAATGCCCGCAAACGGGTTGTCCACGGATTCCACGCCAATGGAGAGGAATCGATTTTCCGCGAGAGCGCCCGGTTGAAGCCCCTGCAACTGTTGCTGCGAAATCTTGGCGTCATCCGGCAGCTTTTGGAACGCACCGAGAATGACCGGTGAATAGCAGACGGCAAGAAACCAGACGACACAGGCAGCGACGATCAACGCGCTGATGAGTTGAACGATGATCAGGCGGTTGGTTGAGGCCCGGGTAAATCGCGCCACGCCGCGAGGAGTGAACGGTTGCCAGGGTTTGGGTTCTGGAGTTGCCGTTTGACTCATCGTTTAGTGTTCGCACCAGCCTGTGTTTAGCGCCTACCTGAAAAATAGGTGGAGCCAGCCCGTTTTCGCCAGCAACCTGCCGCCGAAAAGTCCGGCGGGCTGGTAACCGCCGGGACGGGCTCGACCCTGTTCCACCTACGGCTGGGGAGCCGATGCTGTTTGAGTCTGCGCACCTTGAGGCGGCGGAACAACAGCTACCACAAATGGGAAACGAATCTTCAGGATGTCATCGACAAGGACTTCCACGTAGTAAGTCCCCGCCGCAGCGAATTGAACACCGAATACATTCACGTTGGTGGATGGCAAAACAGCTTCCTTCAATTCAAAGCGCATCTCGCCTTTCACCAGGACGGTCTTTTGGTCGGGGCCGAGGATGCGAACCGTTTCCTTAAACTGGCCCACGCCAGAGTGCCAGCGGTTGAACAGGCAAAGCCGACCATTCACCGGAACCTGCGGAACGCGGATCACGTTGATCACGCCGATCAGGATGAAATTGCCGTTGGCTTCCTGGCGGACATCTTCGCACAGGAGCGAACTTTGGAGATCAGGGAGGATTCGTGTAGCTTGCATAAATTATTTCGTGGCGAGTTCAGCGGCGCGAACGGTGTTTTGCATGAGCAACGCGATCGTCATCGGACCAACGCCACCGGGGTTGGGGGTAATCTTGCCAGCGATCGGTTGAACGTTCGCAAAATCAACATCGCCCACCAAACGCGAACCGCTCTTGGCGGTTGGATCAGCGATGCGATTGACCCCAACATCCATCACCACTGCTCCGGGTTTCACCATGTCGGCTTTTACAAATTCAGCGGAACCGAGTGCCGCAACAATGATGTCCGCGCGCCGACAATGTTCGGCGATGTGGCGGCTTTGGGAATGGCAGACCGTCACGGTCGCATTCGCATTCTTGTGCTTTTGAATCAAAATCGCGGCCATCGGCTTTCCGACAATGTTTCCGCGACCAAGGATCACCACTTCCGCGCCGGAGATACTCACATTTGAACGAATCAACAGTTCGTGAACACCGGCCGGTGTGCAGGGGAGAAAGCCGCTGGTATCGCCGAGCATTAGTTTCCCGACATTCACCGGATGGAATCCATCCACATCTTTCTGCGGCAGAACCGTGGAATAAATTTTTGTCTCGCTGATGTGTTTCGGAAGCGGTGCTTGAACCAGGATGCCGTGAACGTTGTTGTCAGCGTTCAACTGTTCGATTAACGCGAGCAGTTCGTTTTCCGTGGTGGTTTCAGGGAGAACTGTTGTCTGCGAATGGATGCCGAGCCGAGCGCTCGTTTTTTCCTTCATCCCGACATAAACCTTCGAGGCGGGATCTTCTCCCACCCGAACGAACATCAGGCCGGGTTGAATCCCGCGCGCTTTCAGAGCGGCTACCCGTTGGGCCGTTTCGCCATGGATCTGCTCGGCAATGGCGCGTCCATCAATGAGATTGTCCAAAGCCATTACTGCTGCAGATCGATGACCTCGACGTTAATCACTGGCGTTCTTTTCCAACGCTTGTCCATGAACTCTTCGCCCGTGACCATCACTCGACGCCCCACATACGGCACCAGGTCCAGATCGGGAACAGCCTGCATAGGTTTGCCGTCCTCGACCACTTTCATGGTTTCAGGCGAGTGGAGATAGTTGATCATTTTACCACTGTCGATGCTTTCCAGTTCGAAATAGGTCGGCGACTGAATGTTGCGAGCGCGACGAACGATGCCTTCCCGTGTGACGACGCGTTTGACCAACACTTCTTCGGGCGCAGGCGGCGGGCTGACGATGACCGGCGGAGCGGGTTCCGCAATAATTACTGGCACCGGTTCGTCAATGGCCAGGGCTGGTTCCGGGTCAGCAATGATCGGTTCGGCTGGCACGGCAACAATTTCCGGTGCAGGAGGGGGTTCGGGCGCCGGTGCCGGAGTCGGCTCGGGGGCGGTTTGCGTTTCAATCAAGTCGGCGGCAACAAAAGCAAATGCGGCGGCCGGCGCTTCGATCTGTGTCCAATTACCCCTGGTGGTAAGAATAGTTACGGTGGCTCCCTTGTTTAATCGACCGAGGATGCTGTAATTCTCACCAGCGCCCCCGCGGAAATTCAAGCGATTAGCCTTCACGGTTTTGCTCTGGGAATCAACGTAGTCCGAGAACACCCAGACCGGAGTGTTGGCAGGTAACGAAATCCTGAACCAGTTGGTCGGTTCACCTTTTGCGGGCTTCGTGCGCGTGATTTCTTCGAGGATGGTAACAGTGTCGCCCTTTTGCAGTTTAACCAGCACTTCACCGAGAAATGAAGGGCGTCCGCGGACGTTCACATTTGCATCTTTCACCATGCCACTGGCGATCGGCGAATAGGTAACCTCCGAGGTCGCCTCGTCCACTTCTCCGTCAGAAAGAATTTTGCCCGCTGCAGCAGCTTGAGGCGGGATGAGCGAAACAGCCTGGATCGACGCACCCCCCGCTATCAACAGCGCGACGACCAATAAAAGACCTTTGGTAATCATAATTTTTCTGAGAGTAGAGATTTTATCTCCGATTCTGTCAATGTCCGCCATTTACCGGTCGGCAATTCGCCGAGTTTGATTTTTCCAATCTTCACCCGTTGCAATCGCTTTACTTCGATTCCCTGAGACTCGAACAATCGCCGGACCTCGCGGTTTTTGCCTTCAGTCAATTCCAGTTCCACGACACTTTCACGCTTTGTTGCGGAGATGATGCGGACTTTCTGCGCAATCAGCTTTTCACCCTTATCCATAAGCCCTTTGGTGAATTTGGTGACGAGCGGTGGTTCGACTTTCCCCGCGACCAGCGCTACGTAAATTTTGGAAACACCGTAGCGCGGATGAGTCAGCTTGAGGCAGAAATCGCCATCGTTGGTGAGAAAAAGCAGCCCTTCACTGTCGTAATCGAGTCGGCCGACCGGGAATAGATTGCCCCATTCCTTCGGTAACAGGTCGAAAACAATAGCGCGATCATCTTCGCCTTCCGGCTTGCGAGTGGTGAGAAAGCGGCGGGGTTTATTGAGAACGATGTAATGTTTCCGTTTGGCTTTGACCGGCTTGCCATCCACCGAGACACGGTCGTGCATCGGATCCACCCGAGTCCCCAAAAGAGTAACCGTGTCACCATTTACGGTAACACGGCCATCGAGAATGATCTTTTCAGCGGCACGACGCGAGGCAACCCCGGCATCGGCAAGAAATTTTTGTAAGCGTGTTTTCAAAGTTCGAATCGCGAGTTTCGGTTTCCGAACCAGCGGCAGGTATCCTACAGCCAAATTCGTGACACGTCATTCGCCATTCGTCGTTTGTTACGCGTCCGGCTTGGTCTTACGCAGACCGATGACGCGATCTCCGTCTTTCCACTGAGCCCGTTTCTTGAGGACGGCGACACGTTCAAAACGCTTCAATACATTGCGTTTACCGCCCAAGGCAGCGCTTGCTTTCAAACTGGGATGCTGTGACATAAAATTCCTATAATCGTTCCACGCCCAAAAAGAGCGGGCAGTTTTTCTACCACGAGATTTTCTAAATGCAACTGGTAATTGGGTAAAATCCAGGACTGAGGGATCAAAAACGACAGCAATTCCTTCGGCCTTTATCTAAAACCGCCTTTCCCGACGATGGTTCCTGAGAACTGTCCCACGAGAAACCTTTCTTCAGAAAACTGCAATCCTACTGAAGACGATGAAAACCTTTCGCTCAGGCAAAACCGTTGCAAAACAGCTACTTACAAGGAATCATAGGGGGCATCCACCCCTCATGGGCATGTCTGCGGCTCCGACCGAGTGACCATCCAACGTTAAATGGTGTGTCTGCGCGGACTGACCGAGTGACCCTAAATCCGGCAGTTCAATACCGCTAATCTACGCTAATGACCGCTAATAAGAGAGGGATTGCGAGAAAGACCGCTTGAAAGTCGAACCACCTGTTGAGTGAAGTCTTTGTTTCGCATAACACTTCTCCATTAGCGACTATCAGCGAAGATTAGCGGTTCAACTGCCGTTTTTAGGGTGACCTTCCGAAGCCCAAATGTCGGCATTGAACCTTATTCCGGCAGTTGAATTTCAACGCAGAGGCGCAAAGAGGCAAAGGCGCAGAGGATTTATGCTTTTTACCTCATTAAAACACCTCATCTAAAAGGTGAGTGCCCGGGCTCCGCACCGCACAGCGGTCATCGACTCTGTAGTTCTGGTTTCCCGAGGAGACGAATTTGGACTGCGGTGGCAAGCGAAGCGCGACACCGCTTTCGGACGCACAATGCGGGGTTTTCAATTTCTGGTGCTTAAATGCGCCCGAAAGCGCTGTCTTTAAGATCATCCGGACGTGGGCTTGAGACCATCCAGGCCGTTTCCGGATGATCCGGAAGTGGGCTTGAGACCATCCAGACGGTTTCAGGATGATCCGGAAGTGGGCTTGAGACCATCCAGCCCACGTTCCGGGCGTCTCTAAGCAGAAAACCCCTTATTTTTCGATAGTGTAGTTTTTTGACCACCTGCGATTCGCGGTTCAACTGCCGTTTTTAGGTTGAAAGACGTCGTGAGACGATTCATCCAAAAAAGCGAATGGTGAAGCCCATGGTTTCCCTCAACTACTTCTCTATTAGCGATTATCAGCGCAGATTAGCGGTTAACTCCGGTTTCTAGGGTCTGCTGAAATATCTGTGTCTGTCTGTGGTTTCCCTTCTTTCCTAGTTTTTTAACCGCCGGATTCAGGCTTTTTCCAGTTGTAAGTCAGGTTGCATCTATGTGTTACACGTAATTCCGGAGGCAAATGCGCTTGCTTCACCTTTCCTCATCTGTTTTTTTGCCACGCGAAATTTTTTATTGAGAGAAAATTAAAAAGTTTTGTCGAACACACACACATATGTCCTCGTTAAAATATTCTGTCGGAAGTGCTAACCGTTATTCGGCCAAGAACATGGCAAAACCAGTCAACTTCATGTGCAATGCGCCGGATGCTGGCGAAGTGTTTCTGATAGGTGATTTCAATGATTGGACCCCGGATGCCCAACCGATGGCGAAGCAGATCGATGGTCATTGGATAGTTCAGATCGATTTAAACCATGGCTATCATCATTATCAGTTCCTCATTGACGGCAAACCGACTCTCGACCCACGCGCCCAGGGAATTGCCCGTAATGAGAAGAACGAAAAAGTTTCGCTCCTGGCGGTGAGTTGAATTTCAGGCGGGGATTTGCCCGCGAAACACGCGAAAAGAAGAGGGCGGCAAACCTTTGCCCGGGGCTTTGGCGCTGCGATAGCGTCCGGCATCGTTCTCCCTTTGGTGATGGCGACAGGTCAAGGCATGCGTGATTAATGCGGGTGAGAACCTGTTCCCCTCTCCGGCCAAACAAGATGCGCTATCCACTCGGGCAGCAAAGCCGCCTATACGGTAGAACTGTGCTTCCAGCCTGTTCCCGCCTCTCCCCCTCGCGTGGTTCGTGGGCCAACTCTTTTCCATTCTTCTTTGCCGGGATCGGGATTTTGAAAATTAAACGAACATTTGCCTTAAAAATAACGTCGGCTATTTTAAGTCGCTTTTTCGAAAGGCAAATCCGGAGTGAAACAGGCTAAATTTTTATCGAGTTCCAATCTTTTTCTTTGTGCAGGGTTGCTGAGCGCAGTCGTCATCGGCTGCGGCAAGGAAGAAATCAACGTCTATACCGCTCCCAAGGATTCGGCAGCGCCGCCTGCCTACTCGGCCGCAGAATCAAGGACTTCACCCAATAACGCGGCCATTACGGCGCCACCCAAACCGCACGTCACATGGAAAACGCCGGCTGATTGGGAAGACCTGGCGCCAACCAGTATGCGCGTGGGAAATTTTTCCATCACGGAGGGCGAACAAAAAGCCGAAATGGCGATTCTACCTTTCCCTGGTTCCGTTGGTGGTGAATTGGAAAATGTAAACCGGTGGCGTGGAGAGGTTGCACTGGATCCAGTCACCGACAAGGAACTTGAAGTGGAAGAAGTGACGATCGGGCCTGTGACAGGAAAACTTTACGATTTGATCGGCCCGAAATTCAGCACCGTCGCAGCCATCCTGGAAAAAGATGGCACGAGCTGGTTCTTCAAAATGCGCGGCGACAAGGAATTAGTGGCAAAGAACAAGCGTGTCCTGGTCGATTTTCTTAAAACTATCGAGTTCGCCGCTCCTGAGAAGCAACAAGCCCACATCGCAATAGCGCCTTATGCCGAAGAAGAGGATGAGGACGACAACTCCGGGCAGGATCAAGGCCCGAAATGGCAAACACCAGCGCACTGGAAAGAAGGTCCGCCGAAACAGATGGTGGTGAAGAATTGGGATATCGCTGGCGCTGACAATAAAACCGCGAATATCGCGATCAGCAGTTTTCCGGGCGAAGTCGGCGGAGTGGTGCAGAATGTAAACCGCTGGCGTGGACAAATTGGTTTGCCTCCGATGACCGAGAACGAAATCCGCGATGCCATTAAAGTAATGGAAACCAGCGACGGGCAAAGTGAAGCTCTTTATGTGGATTTTACTGGCAAAGACCGGTCAGGGCAGCCGACCCGCATGATTTCTGCAATTGTTCCGCAGGGCGGCGATACCTGGTTCTACAAGATATTGGGTGATATCGCTGTGATTGAGCGGGAAAAAACAGCGTTCCTGAAACTGGTTCAGACCGCCAATTATCATTAATGAACGTTTGTTCAAAGCAGATGCACGCACCGTCTCCCGGCCAACACCAGATTACATGTTAAGACGCCTCCTCAATTTTTTCAGTTCACTTTGGCTGACCGTCGTCCTTTTGGCGCTGGCCCTGGTGCTCGTATTTATCGGCACACTGGCGCAGGTCAAACTCGGCCTATACGTTGCGCAGGAAGAATATTTCCGCAGCTTCTTTGTCTGGTGGCAACCGGCCGGCACCAACTTCAAACTTCCGGTGTTCCCCGCCGGTTGGTTGCTCGGCACTTTGTTGTTGGTCAACCTGCTGGTCGCGCACATAAAACGATTTAAACTTTCATGGAAGAAAAGTGGCATTCTACTGATTCATAGCGGTTTGATTTTCCTGCTCGTCGGGCAGTTCCTGACGGAAGTTTACCAGGTCGAAAGTGTGATGCGCATTTCAGAGGGTGGTTCGAAAAATTTCAGCGAAGATTCGCGCAAGAATGAGTTGGCCATCATTGACGTAACGGAAGCGGCATCCAATAAAGTGATTTCCATTCCCGAATCGTTCCTGCGTCAGGGCGAAGAAATCCGTCATCCGGAACTGCCGTTTGCCATTCGCGTGAAGACTTACTTTGAAAACTCCACGCCTACTGGGAAAATGGACGATACACCCGGGAAAATCAGTTCCACTCATGGCATAGGAAAGCGTCTGCAGTTTGCGCCGATGAAAATCACCGCGACGATGGACGACGATAATAAGCCGACAGCTCTCGTGGAGATTGTTGGTGGAAATGAAACAACCGGCGAATGGATTGTTTCAACATGGCTCAATAGATATCCGTGGTTCGAGAGTTTGAATGCACAGATGGGCAGCTTGCTGGAGGGCGAACTGGAGAAACCACAAAGTTTCACCTATGCGGGGCGCAACTATGAAATCGCCTTGCGAGCGATCCGTTATTACAAGCCTTACACCGTGACGCTGCTCGAAGCGACGCACGATAAGTATCAAGGCACAGAGATTCCCAAAAATTTTTCAAGCCAGGTGCGCATCGATAATCCGAAAAAAGGTGAGCAACGCGAAGTGTTGATCTACATGAACAATCCGTTGCGGTATGAAGGCGAAACCTATTTCCAATTCCAGATGAATGCGGAGCCGGGAATGAAATCGTCAGCCTTTCAGGTGGTCCGGAATCCCGCCGCGATTACGCCGTATGTTTCCTGTACGCTGGTGGGGGTTGGAATGATCGTTCAATTTCTCATGCACCTGGTCGCGTTTGGCCGTCGCCGGAATAAAGCAACTCCAACCCGCGTCGTTTCAGAACCCAATCCGGTCGACGTAGGAGGTGCGCGATGAGTTCGGTTACGATGAGCAACCCAATCCCACAAGGGTTGTGTAACCCCTTTGGAAATTTATCATGAAACGCGCTTTGCCCTGGATTTTACTTTTTGTGTTTGCGCTCGTCGCGTTGTCGGGATTGCGTCCGGCCAAGCCTATAGAAGGTTTCAACGTTGCCGAGTTTGGACGGTTGCCCGCTTTGCTGAATGGCCGTGTCCAACCGCTCGATTCCGTGGGACGCAACGCACTGCTCAGCATGAGCGGAAAGTCAGCGGTTCGCACCGAAGACAAACAGACCCTCAGTTCCTCCGAATGGTTGCTGGAAGCGATGACCCGTCCGGAAGCCGCCGACACCCGCAAAATATTCCGTGTGCAACATCCGGATCTCGAAGGAATGTTTGGCACGCAAAAAATCGGGCTGGAACATCATTCCTTCAATGATCTGACCAACCACCTTGGAACCATCGAGGAACAGGCGCGGAATATCCGGCGAGCAGAGTTTGAGAAAAAATCGGATCCGCAAACGCGCACACCGTTCCAGAAGGATTTGATGCATCTCTACAACAGTGTGGTGCGGTATCATCAGATCAAAAACACATTAGGCCCGGAAGGCTCGCGTGATTTTGCCCGGGAAGTGGATGTGTTCCAGCAAACGATCGAACCTGCAGTGACGGCGCTGCGCCAGATGAATGTCGGGGAGGAATACGATCAATCTGATATCAAATTGCTCGCCGCATTTCATAAGCGTTACACCAACGTTTCAATGTATGCCTACGCCATGATTGTTCCGCCGCAGACAAGCGAGCCGCGCGACGGCTGGAAGAACATCGGCGCCAGCCTCATGGAAACAATCCTCACGCACGAGGTACACCCAGCGGTGACAAACATCACTGCGATCTATTCCGCGTACGCGCAAAATGAGCCGGAGCAATTCAACCAGGCGCTGGCAAATTACAAAGTCTGGCTGCAATCCAACAACCTCCTGTCCGAAATGAAGAAGGGGCGGCAAGAATTTTTGTTCAACCGGGTGGAGTTCTTCTACAAGTCGATCATCATCTACGTTGCGGCGCTGCTGCTGGCGGGCGTTTACTGGATTAACCGCTCTGAGGCGTTGCGCAAGTCTGGGTATCTTCTGCTGATCCTCGCGTTTGTTATTCAAACCATTGGACTGGCATTCCGAATGTACCTGGAGGATCGACCACCTGTAACGAACCTCTATTCCTCGGCAATCTTCGTCGGATGGGGATCAGTTTTCCTTGGCATCATCCTGGAAAGAATTTTTCGAGATGGCATTGGAACGTTTGCCGCAGCGAACGTTGGATTCATCACATTGATTATTGCGCACCATCTGTCGCTGAGCGGCGATACAATGGAAATGCTGCGAGCTGTGTTGGACACCAACTTCTGGCTGGCGACTCATGTGGTGGTGATCACCATTGGTTATTCTGCCATGTTCCTGGCTGGCTTGCTGGCTATCGTTTATATCTTTCGAGGTTTCTTCACCAAAGCGTTGGCAGCGGAAACCGGCAAATCGCTCTCCCGCATGGTGTATGGAATCATTTGTTTTGCGGCGCTCTTCAGCTTCGTCGGCACCATTCTCGGCGGTATTTGGGCGGACCAATCCTGGGGACGCTTTTGGGGATGGGATCCTAAAGAAAACGGCGCTCTGCTCATCGTTATCTGGTGCGCCATTATTTTGCACGCCCGCTGGGGCAAATTAGTGAATGATCGCCAACTGATGGCTTTGGCGGTGTTCGGCAATGTCATCACGAGTTTCTCGTGGTTCGGCGTGAACATGCTCGGCATCGGATTGCATTCCTACGGCTTCATGGACGCGGCGTTTTTCTGGCTGTCGCTCTTCATCTCAAGCCAGATGTTGATCATTGCCGTGGCACTGTTGCCGGCAAAAATGTGGAAGAGCTTTGGCAACGGTGGTCAAACCAGCCAACCCTCCGCCCCGCCGGACAAGCCGACAGAAGCGTCGGCGGTTTGACTATTGAAAGAAGCGTTGCGTTCACCTACGTTTGGCCTATGACATGGCTCGATTTGTGCAACGACCAAAGGCTCCAGGATTTGCCATTCAAGATTGAGCTCAATCGTTTTGGTAAAATTGAAATGAGTCCAACGAGAAACTGGCACGGCTTTTTCGCGGCAAAAATAAATCAGTTGCTCGGCGAATTGATGGCGAATGGTGAAACGATCGTTGAATGTGCGGTTGAAACTGAAGATTCCACCAAGGTCGCGGATGTCGCATGGGTAACTCCGGAAACCTTTGCCATCGTGAAAGATGAATTCAGTTGTTCCGTAGCCCCGGAAATCTGCGTGGAAGTTTTGTCGCCAAGTAACCAAACAGCCGAGATGGAATTCAAAAAACAGCTCTACTTGCAAGCGGGCGCAAAGGAATTCTGGGTTTGTGACGAGAAGGGGCGGTTGCAGTTTTTCAATGCAAGCGGGAAACTGCCCCAGTCGGTGCTTTGTCCACAATTCCCCGGGGTGCTGGAGGTTTGAACTGCTGTGACTTACTCTTTCCAAACTCATTGCTTACCCGTTTCCTTTTGACAAGCCTAGCCCATCCCGTACCGTTCGCTTCTACGCACTAAAATGATTAGTTACATTTTCAAGAAAGTCATCGGATCCAAAAACGAGCGCGAATGTCGCAAGATTCGCAACGCGATCGTCCCGAAGATCAACGAGCTCGAGCAACAGCTTCAATCGGTTTCTGACGACGTCCTGCGTCAAAAGACTGCCGCGTGGAAAGAGGAACTCTCCAGGATCGAAGACAAAGACGAACTCGCGCGGCGGATTAAAGAGATTTTGCCCGAAGCTTTTGCCGTCGTTAAAAATGCCTGCCGCCGTCTCTGCGGCACGGAAGTGGACGTGCGCGGTCACATGTTGAAATGGGAGATGGTGCCGTTCGACGTGCAGTTGATCGGTGGCTGGGCGCTCCATAATGGCCGCATCGCCGAAATGGCGACCGGTGAAGGTAAAACACTTGTGGCAACCGGGCCGGTGTATCTGAATGCACTCACCGGACGCGGTGTTCACGTGGTGACGGTCAACGATTACCTCGCGCAACGTGATTCCGAGTGGATGGGCGCGGTTTACAAATTTCTCGGCTTGAGTGTCGGTTGCATTGTTCACGATCAATCGCCCCAGGTTCGCCGCGATCAATATCGGTGCGACATCACTTACGGGACGAATGCTGAGTTCGGCTTCGATTACCTGCGCGACAACGGCATGGCGACCAGCGCCGAAGAACAGGTCCAGCGCGGACATTATTTCGCAATCGTTGACGAAGTGGATTCCATTCTCGTCGATGAAGCGCGCACGCCGCTGATCATCAGCGGTCCCGCCGTTGTTACTTCGAACAACGAAATCTTTGTCAAGTACAAGCCCGTCGTTGAAGGCCTTGTGCATGACCAGGAACGCCTCTGTAACCGCTTCCTTTCTGAAGCGCAGGACCTGCTCAAGAAATTGCACCCGGAAGATGGTTCAAGACCGGAAAATCCAGAAGTCCTGGAAAGGGAAATTGGGCTTCTACTCTACCGGACGAAGCTCGGCCTCCCGCGATCCGAGACTTTTGCGCGCATGTTGGAAGACGTGGAGAATATCCGGCTGATGAACACAGCGGAACTCAAACTGCACGCGGACCAATCGAAGAAAGAATTATACGCGGAAAAAGAAGCGTTGTTCTTCGCGATTGATGAGAAGAGTCATGACGCCGATTTGACAGAGAAAGGCCGTAGTCGTTTGCATCCTGATGATCCCGATGCATTCTTACTGCCTGACCTCACGATCAAGTACCAGGAAATCGATGCGCGCACCGATCTGGATGCCCGGCAACGCTTGGAATTAAAGGCTGGTCTGCAGAAGGAATTCGAAGCCAGGGCACAGCAGATCCATGCGATTTCGCAGTTGCTCAAGGCTTATTCCATCTACCTGAAAGACGTTCAATATGTCGTGCAGGACAATAAGGTCATCATTGTTGATGAAAACACTGGCCGGTTAATGACGGGCCGCCGCTGGAGTGACGGTTTGCACCAGGCTGTCGAAGCGAAAGAAGGAGTGGAACTCGAGCGCGAAACGCAAACGCTTGCGACGATCACGATTCAGAATTACTTCCGGATGTACACCAAGCTGGCCGGTATGACCGGCACGGCGGAAACGGAAGCCAGCGAATTCTACGACATTTACAAACTCGGCGTGCTCGTCATTCCCACAAATCGACCGATTTTACGGAACGATAAAAACGATTCCGTTTACAAAACGAAACGGGAAAAGTTCAACGCGGTTCTCAAGGAGATCACCGAGATTCACAATCAAGGCCGCCCCATTCTCGTCGGCACAGTTTCGGTGGAAACGAGCGAGCACGTCGCGCGCATGTTGAAAAAGGTGGGCATCATCCACTCGGTTCTCAACGCGAAATATCACGAGCAGGAAGCTGAAATTGTCGCGCGCGCCGGTCAAAAGGGTGGCGTCACGATCGCGACGAACATGGCAGGTCGTGGAACCGACATTAAGCTCGGCTCCGGCGTCGCGGAAATCGGCGGCTTGCATGTCATCGGAACGGAACGTCACGAATCCCGCCGTATCGATCGCCAGTTGCGCGGTCGTTGCGCGCGCCAGGGCGATCCAGGCTCATCGCACTTCTTCATTTCGTTGGAAGACGATCTGATGCGCCTTTTCGGTTCGGATCGCATCAGCAAAATGATGGAGAAGATGGGCTTTGAAGAAGGCCAGGAGCTTGAGCACTTCATGCTCAATAAATCCATTGAGCAGGCGCAAAAACGTGTCGAGGGTCACAACTTCCAGATTCGTAAACGCACGCTCGAATATGATGACGTGATGAACAAGCAGCGCGAAGTCCTTTACGGCTTCCGCAACGAAGTCATCAACTCGGATGATGTTCGCGACCGTTTGTTCGACATCATGGAAGAGGTTGTGATTTCCAAAGTCGAGCAATTCACCACGCCTGATACAGCCCCAGGCGATTGGACTCTCCGCGGTTTCACCGACTGGGTGAATATTAATTTTCCGCTCGGCATTCCTGAAGAGGAAATCATTAAAGCGGCGAATGACGGTAAGGAAACTCCCGTGCCGGGATCTGTCTTTGACGGACTTAGTCCTGCGCAATTCGCAGTCTGCCATTTCATCATTGAGAGCGTTCGCAAAGCCTACGACGTAAAGATCAGTTTCGAACAACCGGAGGCGATCAAATCGATCGAACGTTATACCATCTTGAGCGCCATCGATCGTTTATGGCAGGAGCACCTGTATTCAATGGACAGCCTGCGCAGCAGCATTGGCTTGCGCGCTTACGGACAGAAAGATCCGCTCATCGAATACAAGGCGGAAGCGTTCACCATGTTCTCGGAATTGATGGTGAACACCAAAACGGAGATTTGTCACAACATCTTCCGTAGCGCTTCAAGCCTGATGGCATTTGAACAGTTCCTGCACAATATGCCCAAACGCACGGTTCACCAGTCCAGCAGCGCCTTCGGGGGACCTGCGGCCACCGGTAGCAACGCGACTGCGACCATGACTTCGGGAACCGGTTCGTCAGGCGCAATGGTGGGTGGCGGCAATCAAAGTGACATGGTCAGCGAAGCGGTGGATGCCGTGTCAAAAGCGAAACCGGTTCGCATGGGGCCAAAAGTCGGACGCAATGATCCTTGTCCGTGCGGAAGCGGCAAGAAGTTCAAACAGTGTTGCGGCAAATAAAACGCCTGCATGTATTCATCATCCGTCGTGCCTGCGCCAAATTTTCGAGATACGTCTGAAGAGCACCCGTCGTCGTTCTCAAGCTGGAAAAGTTAACTTGCGCCGCTTTCCACGGAAGGTATTTCATGCCCATGACAGAGGCGAGTTTGGTTTACTCTGCAACAGCCCGATAAAAGCGTTGGGAAGAATGGGTGGAGGTTAGGTCCACGTAAGTATATGGCGAGTTCGGCAGAGTGATATATGCCTGCAGCATCCAATTCGTCGGCGTCAGTTGGTCTGCATACTCGATGCGGTATTTACGTCCGACTTCGCCCTCGATCAGGAAGCCGGCAAAGAGTTCCGGGTCCAGGACAGCCGCTTGTGCAGGGGGCGGGGTGAAGCTGGAAAGGATGTTGTCGAAACCATACGAACCGGCAGTGAAACGGACCTGCCGGATATCCGCACTGCCTCGCACAAAGCTCCAGGGTGTGGATAATCCTTCGCCGGCTTCCGGCGTATTTTTCGTGATTATCAATTGGGAAAGCATGTTCGTTCCATTATCGCTATACGCAGTCAGGGTGACCTGGTCTCCGCCGTCGACGTCGAAGACAAAGCCACTGACACGGGAAACCGGGCTGCTGAAATCCATAATGATGGTCTGGGACGTGCCCGGAATAGAATCATCGGCAAGGAAGAAATCTCCAAAATCATTGGCGCGCGGGTCGGACGGGCTGAGCTGATCATAGAGAGTTGGGTTCACATTACTGACGTTGAACACGGCCTGCGGAGGGCCTTTGCGGGCGATCGCGGGAAAACCACCATTGAGAAGGCGAAAGCTGATGCCGAACTGCGCTGCAAATTGGTTCGAGATTGTCATCCCTTCCCATGGTGTGCCACCGGGAACTGTTTCGAAATCCAGGAGGATCGTGCTGGGATTCCGGGGATACTCGACAACGTAGCCGCGCGCGTAATTCGTTGCGTTCTGGGCAAGGTCATTCCAGACACTCGCGATGGTCGGTCCGCCGCCCAGTTGAATACGATCTTCGTTGCCACCGTTATTGTTGGGTTGGGCAGCAGCCCAATTCTGAAACACAAAAGGTTCGCCTGTTACCCACGCCCAGCCTCCACCCGGCTCGGTTGAACCGGCTGGTTGGAATCCACCAAGCCAGGGTCCGTATCCGACATGCCAGAGGTTGGTGCGCTCGGCCGCCAGGGCGAAAACAAAATCGTTCTCGGCAGCGCTCGTAATGGTAGCCAGGTAGCCGCCCCGGTTTGTTGCCGACAAACTTGCCTTGCTCCAGGTCACACCGCCGGGCACTCCTATGACTTCATAATAATGATCGTTTCCACCTTGGGCGGCTGGCCAATGCACGATTTGCGCTATCCCTTGAGCGACGGTGGAGAGCAAAATGAGTCCGAAAAGCAGGCGAATGACTTTCATTGGCGGTTAAAGATTTACGATTGGAGAGAATGCCAGCTTACGTTGCTGATAACAACGCGTAAAGGGGTCATACCCCTTTATGATTAACTGGAGGGCTTTTCCAGATGAGCGCAAAGAATCTCTCTTAAAGCATCGGATCCAGGAGGCTTTACCAAGTAGCAGTTTGCGCCGAGCTGTTTCGTCCTTTCTCGATCACGGGCTTCTGGGGATGAAGTAAGAATGATAATCACACAATCTTTCAAGCATCCTTGTTCACGAACCCAGGCAAACACTTCAAAGCCGCTCTTGTACGGCAATTTTAAATCCAGGAATACATACGTAGGAATAGGATACAGCGTGCGTTCACTGTATTTTCCGGCTCCTGCAAGATAATTAATCGCTTCCTGCCCATCGCTGGCCAGGTGCAAAGGTGCAGTGATGCCCGCTTCTTTAAGCGCCCTTCGCATGAAGAAGACATCGTCCTCGTTGTCTTCCACCAGAAGGATGGTTCCGCAAGTAGCGCTCACAATGATTCTCCTGCTCGCAAGCGAATCCAAAATTTACTTCCATTGACTCCGTCCGATTCGACACCAACCTGACCATCCATCCGCTTCAATGCTCTGCTGACAATCGCAAGCCCGATCCCTGTCCCGCTGTATTTGTTCTCTGGATGAATGCGTTCGAACATCCCGAAAATTTTCCCCTGATACTCAGGTGGTATTCCGATACCGTTGTCCTCGAACCAGACCCGCACGTGCGAACCTTCCGTTTGCGCATGGATACGAACTTTTGGAGTGACTCCGTCAGGCACAAATTTCGTCGCATTCGTCAGAAGATTTGATATCGCCTGGGTGAGAGATGGTTCATGCCCGATGACCGACGGTAGCGGGCTCACTTCGATTTCAGCCTCGGAAGATTGCAAGTCGGGATATTGTTCGATGACCTCATGCACCAGCTTCGTAAGACAGACGGTTTGAAGTTCCATTTCGGCTCGCGCCACCTTGCTGAACGTCAGCACGTCCAGAATCAATTTGTCCATTCGTTCACCGGCTCGAACAATCTTACTGAGAAAATTGCGACCTTCCTCATCGAGTCGCTCGGCGTAATCGGCGAGTAACGTTTGTCCGTAGCCGCGCATGGCTCGCACGGGAGCTCGCAGGTCGTGTGAAACGCTGTAAGAGAATTCCTCCAACTGTGCGATGGCTTCCTGTAACGAGGCAGTTCGTTCCGCCACCGCTCCTTCCAATCTTTCCTCTGCCAGTTTCTGGTGATCGATGTCTGTGCTGGTTCCGAACCACCGAATGATATTTCTCTCGGCATCTCGAATGCACAACGCCCGACCGAGATGCCATCGATAGTTATTTTCACCAGGGAATTTGAATCGGTACTCGATCTGGTAGTCTCTGCCCGTTCGCACCGAATCATACCAACTATCCAAAGTCCTCTGCCGATCGTCTGGATGCAAGATGGGGAGCCAGCTTTGATCCCCAAAATCCCCTTCTCTGGTGCCGGTCAACTCATACCAACGGCGGTTATAATAATCCAGAGTGCCATCCGGTCGCGAGGCCCATACAATCTGTGGCATGGCATCGGCTAATTCGCGGAACAGCGATTCGCTCTGCCGCAACGCTTCTTCAACAGCCACCCGCTGCCTGATTTTCCCGGTCAGTTCCTGAATCTTCTCGTTCAGAATAGTAAATTCGGCCACCGCCTTTTGCTGTGGCTTCAAACGAAGCAAAATGAGAGATGTTTCGTGCGTGTTCGTTACAGTGGCTGCAGCACCTTCGCAGCGAAAAACCTGCAGGCCTTCGGGGGCGGAAAAAGACAATGAACCGATTACAAAACTGCGATTTTTTGCGCACAATTCTACATAGTGTCTGGCGGGAAACTAATTTGAAGTTGACTGGCATTGATTGGGGTGAGGATTGAGGGGAGTGAATGTTGGAGATGAAGATGAAGCTTTTCGAGGGATTGGACGTCTGAGAGTGCAA